>JAYTXV010000285.1:0-10770 GCA_043742805.1 Caulobacteraceae bacterium
CGCACAATATATTTTCCAGATGCAGGGTCTCTCCAAGACCTACCCCGGCGGCAAGAAGGTGTTCGAGAACATCTGGCTGTCTTTCTACCCGGACGCAAAAATTGGCGTGGTCGGGGTCAACGGCTCGGGCAAATCGACCCTGCTGAAGATCATGGCGGGCATCGACAAGGAGTTCAGCGGCGAGGCCCGGGCCCTGGATGGCACGAAGATGGGCTATCTGGAACAGGAGCCGCACCTGGACCCCAGCCTGGATGTCTGGGGCAATGTCATCGCCTGGTGCGACGAGAAGAAGACCTTCGACGCCTTCAATGCCGTCGCCGCCAGGATGGGCGAGGAATATACCGACGAACTGATGGAGGAGATGACCGCCCTTCAGGAAAAGCTCGACGCCGGCGATCTGTGGGACATCGATTCCAAGATCGAGATGGCCATGGGCGCCCTGCGCTGCCCACCCGACGACTCGCCGGTGGACAAGCTGTCGGGCGGCGAGCGGCGCCGCGTCGCCCTGGCGCGGCTGCTGCTGTCGAAACCCGACATGCTGCTGCTGGACGAACCGACCAACCATCTCGACGCCGAGTCGGTGGCTTGGCTGCAGCACCACCTGGAGAACTTTCCGGGCTGCGTGATCCTGGTCACCCACGACCGCTATTTCCTCGACCAGGTCACCAAGTGGACGCTGGAACTCGATCGCGGCAAGGGCGTGCCTTATGACGGCAACTATTCCGGCTGGCTTGAACAGAAGGAAAAGCGCGTCCGTCAGGAACAGTCTGAGAGCGACTCCCGTCAGCGGGCCATGGCTCGGGAACTGGAGTGGGTGCGATCCAGCGCCAAGGCCCGCCAGGCCAAGTCCAAGGCGCGCTTGGCCGCTTATGACGAGATGGTCAATCAGCAGGAGCGCGAGAAGCAGTCGTTCGCCACCATCCAGATCCTGCCCGGGCCGAGGCTGGGCAATGTGGTGATCGAGGTCAGCGGCCTGGAAAAGGAATATGGCGACAAGGTGCTGTTCAAGGGCTTGACCTTCAAGCTGCCGCCCAACGGCATCGTCGGGGTGATCGGTCCCAACGGGGCCGGCAAATCGACGCTGTTCAAGCTGATCACCGGCCAGGAAAAACCCGACCAGGGGACCATCCGCCTGGGCGAGACCGTCAAGCTGGCCTATGTCGACCAGAGCCGCGACGATCTGGACCCCGCCGACACGGTTTGGAAGGCGATCAGCGGCGGCCTCGACGTGATCAAGGTCGGCAATCGCGAGATCGTCAGCCGCGCCTATGTCGGCTCGTTCAACTTCAAGGGCGGCGACCAGCAGAAGAAGGTCGGCCTGTTGTCGGGGGGCGAGCGCAACCGCGTTCACCTGGCCAAGACCCTGACCACCGGCGGCAACGTCATACTGCTCGACGAACCGACCAACGACCTGGACATCGAGACCCTGCAGAACCTGGAGGACGCGCTGGAGCAGTTCGCGGGCTGCGCGGTGGTGATCAGCCACGACCGCTGGTTCCTCGACCGTCTGTGCACGCACATCCTGGCCTTCGAGGGCGACAGCCACGTGGAATGGTTCGAAGGCAATTTCGAAGCCTATGAGGAAGACAAGAAGCGGCGCCTGGGGGCGGATTCGCTAATTCCGAAACGGATCAAGTTCCAGAAGTTCGGGCGGTAGGGGGGACTCGCGCGCCGTCGGATCCCAATCTAGACTGCGGTGATGACCCCGAAGCTCGTGGACATCGTCAAGGCGCTTCGCGAGCTCAAACCGGAGTTGCGCGCCAGATTCGGCGTACGCGAGATCGCGGTGTTCGGCTCGTTTGCGCGCGGCGAGGCGACCGACACCTCGGACCTCGACCTTCTGATCCGCTTTGAGGAAGACGCGCGGCCGACCCTGTTTTCGCTCGCGGACATGGACGCCGTGATCGAGGGGCGCGTCGGTCTGACTGTCGATACGGTCCCGGAGTCCTGCCTGAACCCCCGTATTGAGCCTTACATCAGGTCGGCGCTTCACAAGGTCTGATGCCAGCTCACGCCGCACGCCCCGTTCTCGAAGACATGCTGGCCTACGCCATCGAGGCCATTGAACTGGTCGGTGCGCGGTCTGGGAATGAACTCTCCGGCGACCGAATGCGGTTTCTCGCGGTCTCGCGCACGGTCGAAATCATCGGCGAAGCCGCGGCTCGAGTTTCGCAGGACGTGAAGGTCGCCCTGCCGGCGATCCCCTTTCGCAACGCGATATCCATGCGCAACCGGCTGATCCACGGCTACGGCTCGACCGATGCCGAGATCCTCGCCGATACAGTGAAGCGCGACTTGCCCAAATTGGTTAAGACCCTGCGCGCAGCGCTCGCGGGCATCCTTCCGGACGAGATGCGGTAGTCGAGGGGAAGCGTCGCCGGGGCGCGCTTCGGATCGACCGGAGTGAGTTTGAGATCAGCGCCGCCGACTTCGCTTGACTTCAATCAAAGCTACAGCGCGATCTCTTCTTGGGTGATCGATTGGCTGACAACGCAAAAATCGGCAGCGTTTGGACCGACGAGGAACTAGATCTCATCGTCGAGGATCACTTCGCCATGTTGTCGGCAGAACAGGCTGGTGCGCCCTATGTGAAGGCTCACCATGCCAAAGATCTGATGACTCAAATAGGCCGCTCGCATCGGTCGGTCGAGTTCAAGCATATGAACATTTCGGCCGTTCTACAGGAAATTGGGCAGCCAACCATTCGGGGCTACAAGCCCGCAGTGAACTATCAGAAGACCATCCTCGATGCGATCGAGCGTCGCCTTCTCCGCCAACCGCCTCTGTGGACGCCTGTAATAGGCGTTCAACTGTCCGAGGTCGCCATTCCATTCCTGGAGGCGGCGCCTATTTTGCAACCGCCGAGGGAACGCCCACGGGACCTTGAGCGGTTGGTTCGCAAGTTCGACGCGGGTGAGCAAGATTTTCGTAATCGAGAGCTTGGAAGAGCGGGTGAGGAGACCGTCTTCCTCTATGAACGACTTAAGCTTCAGGGAGAAGATCGGCGGGACCTGGCGCGCAAGGTTCGTTGGGTCGCGCAGGAGGACGGTGACGGCGCGGGCTACGACATTCTGTCATTCGATCATTCTGGACGAGAGCGGTTTCTAGAGGTGAAGACGACGCTCGGGGGGCATACCACGCCATTCTACCTGACCCGAAACGAGCGTGACTTCGCTGAGGAACGCCCTAATGCATTCAGGCTGATGCGCGTTCATTCTTTCGCGCGCGAACCCAGGATGTTTGAATTGGCGCCGCCACTTGAGCATGTCGTGAGGCTCTCGCCGCACACGTTTCAAGCGAGCTTTGGCTGATTGATGGACAATAAAACATGCTCGAAATCGGCGCGCTGGGCGCTCGCATAGGGCGGGCAATTCCGTGCCATGTACGATGTTCTACCCCCGCCACCCACTCCACTCGGGCGCCTGTTGATCCTGTCTGACCCTGAGCCGCCGCCATTCCAGCCCGCTGAATACCGCCGCGCCATCGACCGCGCCCTCGATCGGCAAGGCGGCCCGGGCCTCGGCCTTGAACTGAGCGTTCAGCACCGGGTTGGCGCTCCAGGCCTGGTCCCACCAAGCCAGGATGTTCTCGCGCGCTCCGGCTAGTGCGGTCGCGGATGGGAGGCGATCGCGCTTCAGATGCTGGTTGATGGCGCGAGTCGCGGGCATCAGGTTCCAGAGGTCGCCGCAGGGCCAGGCGGACCAGGGCAGGGCGTGGTCGATATCGAGGTCGGACAGGCGCAGAGGGCGGCCCGACCACACGCATCGGATCGGCGCGCCCGCTGCTTCCAGGCCGGCCGCCACTTGGCGCGCCAAGGCGGTATCCCGCGCCGGGTCCAGCCAGGTCAGGGCCTGATCGAGTTCGCCGGGCGCGATTGGCCGGCCCATCTTTTGTGCATAGTTCCGCATCAAACGGGCCCATTCGGCGGTCAGCATCGGTTCGATCCAGGCGCCCAGACGTTGCATGGTCCGCCAAAGGGGGCCGGGCATGGAAAGCTGTCCCCAACTGCTCAGCACCTCCGGTGTGAGGCGCAGCGCGCCTGTCACCCGCTGGGTTCGCCCGGTTGTGGTGAACACAGTGGCCGCCGAGTTCGGGTAGGTGGTGAAGTGAGCCGGCATGGTCACGATGGTTTTGCGCGCCTCGCCGAGCGCCCTGATCAAGGCCTGCGCCCGGTCGCCGGTGAATGTCGCGCCGACGCGCAATTCCTGGGCGACGACTCCGAGATCGGCCAGAGCGCGATAGCCGCTCTTGGCGAAGCCCAGCCGGTCGGGGCCGGTATTGCCCGGCGCCTGGGGCAGGCCCGCCGTAGTCAGCGGTAGATAAGCGCGGATCCAGTTCAGGGCCACCAGACCCAGGGGCAGCAGCACGCGGTCGTCGTCGCCCGCGGAGGCTGTCGCGACAGCGGGCGATGCGTCGGCGATCCGGGCGACGGCGCGAAGCAGCGCCAGCTTGTAGGTCGAGGACTTGCTGTCGTTGAGGATCACGCCGCGAATGAGCGGCAGGCTGGCGCTGCCGTCGTCGGGCAGGCGCAGGCACAGCGATGTCCACAGCACACCCGGCCGGCCGAGGCGATCGGCCTCCTGGAACTGGCGCACCACGGTCAGGCCGTGGTCGCGGGCCAGGGCCTCGATCTCGCCCAGCGAGACTGGATGCATGATCCGTCCCAGGTCGTCCTGGCCCTCGCGCAGGGTCATGATCAGCACGCCGCCTGGCTTCAGCAGGGTGATCATCTTGCGAAACGCGCGCGGGCGATGCGTCGGGGCGATGTGCATCCAAACGGCGCTGAGCAGGATCAGGTCGAAGGCGAGACCCAGCCGGTGAACGACGGTCAGGTCCGGCAGGCGGTCATCCACCCAGCGGGGCGCCGGATGCAGGCTCTGACCTACGCTGCGCATGGCCGACGACGGCTCGGCGGCCACCACCTCCAGCCCCCGCGCCGCCAGCCACGCCGCGTCCCGCCCCGAACCGGCGCCGATATCCAGGACGAGTTTTCCAGGGCCTGTGGGGATGAGGTCTTCGAGGGACGACCACATGCGGTCCGGATCGACGGCCTCATAGCTCGCCGCGAGCCAAGTGGCGCCGGCTTCATGGACGGTGAACGGGTCGGGTTCGTTGGTGGGCACGGGGGGAGAGCCGTTCACCTCGGGAATTCCTCTCGGAACTGATCCAGCTGGTGCATCCGTGCGTGCAGCACGGTCACCATGCCCACGGCGCCGTCGGTGAGCATTTTCCAATAGATGAGATGGCTCTCGTAGCGACACACGAAGCCGTCGACCCCAAACTCCGCCGGAATCGGGCGCCATGGAAACCGGCGGGCGGCGATCGCCTCGAACCGCTCGAACAGGCCGAGAATATATCGTTCCGCCTGCGCCTCACCCCAGGTTTGGAGCGTGTAGGCATAGATCTGATCCAGGCGGTGACCGGCGCCGTCCTGAATCCGAAATGATGTCACGCCGGGTGGGTGTTGCGTCTGATCACCTCTCCGCCAGTGAGGGCGTGGTATGTGCTGTCAGGCGCGGCGAAAGCCTGAGTCAGCTCCGCCTTCAGCCGGTCGAAGATCTCGCGCTCCGTTCGCGCCCGGTCACGCCGGATCAGGTCGCGCACATATTCGCTCACGTTCTCATAGGCGCCGTCCTCACCAACACTGGCGGCGACGAATTCGCTGAGCGCGCCGCTGACCCGGACGTTCAAGGTCATCGTCTTGGGCATGGTCGACTCCTCACAATTGTCCTCATGTTGCGGAATATTGTGGACGTTGCAAGACTTGACCAATGCCGTCTCTCCGATGGTCGATCGCAAAATCTCGCCGCCAATTCACGCCCCAAGCCCCTCTTTGACCGGCAGGGCAAGGATCGCGCCGGCGCACCATGGCCTCGAACCGGGCGTTGCGGTCGGAATGCTATCGGGCATTGACGGCGCGTTCGGCGTGGCGGCGCAGGATACTAACTGTCGGTCTATCGAAGGACGTCAGGTTTCAGCATGGGCGCTAATGGTGGCGGACCCTGGATCGCCGGCGGTTGCGACGGCGAGGCTGGCCAGCCGCTCCGCCACTCCGCCGCCCAGCCGCCAAGCCCGCGCCCAGGCATGTGGTCACCGCTTTGCGCCCGCCACGCCTTGCCCTAGATTGAGGTTAAGAGAGGGTCTCTCGTTATGAACGCCTCGAAAACCAACGCGCCTGACGCGCCGCCGGACCTTCAGCGCCTGCGCCGGCGTTTCGTCGGTCTCATGATCACTCAGGGCGTGCTGGCCGCCGCGGCGATCGCCGGGCTGGTCGCCTATTTCGCTCTGCACCTGCCCTTGGGCCTGCCGGCCTTCGCCATCTTCCTGGCCTTGGCCGTGGTCGCCCAAGTGTGGTTCATCCTGATGTTCAGGAACAGCCAAGGCTGATCGCCATGCCCAATTCCAAACCCGCCCTGCTGATCGTCCAACCGCACCTGGGGTTTCTCGGTCCGATCCTGGAGCCGGACTTCACGGTCTGGAGGTTCTGGGAAGGCCCGCCGATCGAGGCGGTCAACGTCATCCGCGCGCTGGTGGTGGCCGGGGAGTTTCCGGTCGACAAGGCGCTGGCCGAAGCGATGCCGAAGCTGGGCCTGATCGCCTGTTTCACCGCCGGCTACGACGGCGTCGATCTGGCCTGGGCGCGGGGGCGGGGGGTCCAGGTCAGCCATTCGCCGGGGGTCAATCACGAGGACGCCGCCGACCATGCGATGGGGCTGATCCTGGCGTCGTGGCGCCGGATCGCCGCCGGCGACCGGATGCTGCGCGCCGGCGGCTGGAAGCCTCACGAGAAGATGTCCAGCCCGTCGCTGACCGGCCGCCGTGTGGGGATCGTCGGCCTGGGCGACATCGGCGTCGCCGTCGCCCGCCGCTGCGAGGCGTTCGGAATGAGCGTGTCGTGGTGGGGCCCAAGGGAAAAGCCCGACGCGCCCTGGCCCCGAGCGACCGGCTTGAAGGCCCTGGCGGCGGCCAGCGATATCGTCGTGGTCGCCTGCCGCGCGACCGCGGAAAGCCGGGGCCTGATCTCGGCCGACATCATCGATGCGGTCGGCGCCGAGGGCTTGCTGGTCAATGTCTCGCGCGGCCAAGTAGTCGACGAAGACGCGCTGATTTCGGCCCTGAAGGCCGGACGGTTGGGAGCGGCGGCCCTGGACGTCTACGCTCGGGAACCCACGCCGCCCGAGCGCTGGGCCGATGTGCCCAACACCGTGCTGACCCCGCATACCGCCGGCGCCACCTCGGCCGCCGTGCCCAAGATGGTCGCCCTGACCCGCGAGAACCTGCGGCGTTTTTTCGCCGACGAAGCCTTGGTCAATCCGGTGTCGTGGTAATTCGGAGTTTTATCGCTCCTGGCGTGTTGTTCCTGTGGTCTTGTCAAATAAAGGCGACACGTCTTCGTCTGATCCGGGGCGCTGGCGACGACCTGCCGCCCTAAGTTACTCCCCTGGCCTGTAGCTCCGCTCGGTGTGTCCGACCAATTGTTCCGGATAGAAATATACCTCGCGCAGATTGCCCTGGGCGTAGCGAGTGGCCTCGTCGTTGAAGTGCGGGCTGGCCGGGTCGCCGCTCTCGCCGCCGGCCGTCACCGCCCAGGCGCGAACCTTCGGCCCGAACTCCACCACCGCCACGAAGCTGTTGCCGTTGGTCCCATAATATCGCTTCGTTCCCGGATAGCGCCGGGAGCCGAACGAGGCCAGCGAACCCCATTGCGACGAGGTGAAGGCCACCGGCGTGCTGGGGCCGGCGTCGGTGAAGGTCGGCGCGGTATCGTCGGACAGGCGTTGGAAGCGGTTGATTTCGCCCCACGTCGTGCGCCACGAGCCGAAGTCGGCGGTCAGCCGATCCGACGCTTCGCTCAGGGCGCCGAGCTTCTGGGCCGCGCTGGTGTGGTCGATCATCCGCTGAACCGTGGAAACGCGCTCCTCGTCGGGGTCGGCGGAGGCCTTGGCCCACAGGTTTTCACCCCAGAACACCGCCAGCGAGGTCTCAGCGGAATTGGTTGCCCAGTGGGCGTCCCATCCCCGCAGCGCCGCCACCTGATCGGCCAGTTTGGCCCGCAGCGGATCGTTCTGAGCCAAGGCGTCATAGGCCGCCGTCAGCGCCGGGATCAGATGTCCGAAGGCCGGCAGGTAGGAGTCGTAGGCGCTGGTCATCAGGGCGAAGGGGGTGAAGTCATGCCGCCCTTGAAGCACCCGCAGCGCATGCTCGCCCCGGGGGTTCTCGCCGGCGGTGTCCATGTATTTCGGGTAGTCGGCCGGTTTGGGACTGTCGGGGCCGGCCGCCGAATAGGGCCAGTCGTTGGTGTTGAACGCCCAGCCGACCTTGGGGTTGGCGATGCTGGGCAGGGTGTCCAGGGCGTGCAGACCCTTCCAGTCGGTGGCTGGATCGGCCCCGTTGACGGGCTTGGTGTAGTCGAAACGGTCGTCGCGGATCGGCACGAACTGCGGGTGCAGATAGGCGATCTCGCCCTGGTCGTCGGCGAACAGGGTGTTGTTGCTGGAATTGGCCTTCAGGGCCGCCACCTTCATAAAGCTGGCGTAGTCGCGCGTCTTGGTGCGCAGGAATGACTGCTGGAGCGCATCCGTTGGCGAATTGAGCAGGCCGATGCTGATCCATTTATCGCCGGCGGCGCGGATCACCGGGCCATGGTGGGTGTGATAGACCGTGAAGGCGCGCGACGCCTTGGCGCCATCCTTGGCCCGATAGGTCAGGGTGATGGTCGATACCCCCACTGGCCGCAACTTGGCGCCATAGCGGTAGGACAGCTTGTCGCCGTGGCGGACGATGGTCTCGGCGAACTCGTCCACATTGTCGACGCCGCTTGACGTATGCATCCAGCCGGCATGGGCGTTGAAGCCCTGGTAGATGAAGAACTGGCCCCAGGTTGAGGCGCCATAGGCGTTCAGCCCCTCGTCGCTGGTCATCTGCAGCTCGCTGCGGAAGAAGAAGCTGGTGTGCGGGTTGATCAGCAGTAGAGCGTGGCCGTCCACCGTATTGGCCGGCGCTATGGCGATGCCGTTGGAACCGGTGGGTTCCTCGGAACTGGTGTCGATCTGGGCGTGAAGCGAGGGTTTGTGGCCGTAGAACGCCTCAAGATCGGTCAGGTTGACCCGCTCGATGTCGCCACCGATGCTGCCCTCCGAAAAGCTCAGGGCCATCCAGGGTTCGAAGCGCCCGATCACCTTCGGGCTGACTTTGGGGTGCGTCGCCAGATAATAGTTCAGACCGTCGGCCCAGGCGTCCATCAGGTTTTTCAGCCAGGCCGGACTGTTCGTGTAACGGGCCTTCAGATCTTCCGGGTCGATGAACAGCCGCTGGCGCAGGTCCTGGTAGAGTTTCCCTTCGCCCTCGGCCTCGGCCGTCCGCCCCAGGGAGGTCAGATAGTTGCTCTCCACGCGGTTGAAGTCGTCTTCGGCCTGGGCGTAGATCATCCCGAACACCGCTTCGGCGTCGGTCTTGCCATGCACGTGGGCGATGCCCCAGTCGTCGCGCGTGATGACTATATCGGCGGCCTCGGCCTTCCACCGCGCGGTCTCATCGACCGTTGCCGCCCTCGCCGAACCGAGGCTGAGAACACCGGCCAGCACCGAACCAAGAATCAAAGCGCGCAAACGGTCCCCCTCGCGATCCATCTCCACTTGTTCCGCGCGCGCCGGCCCGTAAAGTCAAAAAATATTCGCCAAGGGAACACCGCGCCATGCCCATCACGCCTGACGTCGCCGAGATCGTCGGTGAGATCGATTTTGATCCGGACGCCCTCCACGCCAAATACCTCGCCGAGCGGGACCGGCGTCTTCGCCCGGACGGCTCGGCCCAGTATGTCGAGGTCAAGGCCGAATTCTCCCACTACATCGACGATCCCTATGTCGATCCGGGCTTCACCCGCGAGCCGGTGTTCGATGAGGTCGAGGTCGCCGTGATCGGCGGCGGTTTCGGGGGCCTGTTGATGGGCGCCCGGCTGCGCGAGGCCGGCGTCGAACGGATCCGGGTGGTCGAGAGCGCCGGCGATTTCGGCGGCACCTGGTACTGGAACCGCTATCCGGGCGCGATGTGCGATGTCGAATCCTATTGCTATCTGCCGCTGCTCGAAGAGCTCGGCTACATGCCCAAGCACAAATACAGCTTCGCGCCCGAGATCCTCGATCACAGCCGCAACATCGCCCGGCACTTCGGCCTCTACGACCTGGCCCTGATGCAGACCGGCGTCACCGAACTGCGCTGGGACGAGGCCGACGCCCGCTGGATCGTCAGCACCGACCGGGGCGACCGCTTCAAGGCCCAATATGTCGCCATGGCCAACGGCCCGCTCAGCCGGCCGAAACTGCCCGGCATTCCCGGCATCAACGAGTTCAAGGGCTACACCTTCCACACCAGCCGCTGGGACTACCGCTTCACCGGCGGCGACAGCTACGGCGGCCTGACCGGCCTGAAGGACAAGCGTGTCGGCATCATCGGCACCGGCGCCACGGCGGTGCAGTGCATTCCCCATCTCGGCGAGAGCGCCAAGGAACTCTACGTGTTCCAGCGCACCCCGTCCTCGGTCGACGTGCGCAACAACGCCGAGACCGACCCGGCTTGGGCCGCCTCCCTGGAGCCCGGCTGGCAGAAGCGCCGCCAGGAGAACTTCAACATCCTGGTGGCGGGCGGCGATCAGGACGAGGACCTTGTTCACGACGGCTGGACCGACATCTTCCGCAACCTGACCGGCTCCGCGGCCAAGGCCGCCGCCAGCAAGCTCGGCCGCCGGCTCACCGGCCAGGAGCGGGCCGAGCT
>JAYTXV010000286.1:0-1987 GCA_043742805.1 Caulobacteraceae bacterium
TTCAACGCGATGTCGCCCATGGGCCGGATGGGTCGGCCCGAGGAGATCGCCGCGATGGCGGTGTTCCTGGCCTCCGACGAGTCCAGCTATGTCACGGGCGCCGAGATGCTGGTGGACGGCGGCATGATGGCCGGCCACCCCGGTATCTGAACGCAACTCAAAGCCATTCAACATTCAAGGAGTCGGATCATGGGTCGTCTGCAAGGCAAGGGCGCGGTGGTATTGGGCGCGGCCGGCGCCGGCAATATGGGCCAGGTGATCGCCAGACGACTCGTCGATGAGGGCGCGAAGGTGCTGGTGGCCGGGCGCAAGGATGATGAATTGGCGCGCTTCGCCGAAGAGATCGGCGGGGAATGGGCCCATTGCGATATCACCAAGCGCGACGAGGTGTTCGCCATGGGGGCAGCGGCGAAGAAAAAACTGGGAAACGTCCAGATCGGCGTCAACGCCACCGGCTGGGGTTTCTTGAAGCCTTTCCTGGACAACACCCAGGAGGAACTGGAGGCCATGACGGCCCTGCAGTTCATCGGCCCGTTCTATTTCTACCAGGCTTTGATCGGGGCGATGGATCAGGGCGGCTCGATCATCCAGATCAGCTCAGCCACGGCGACGATCATGCTCAACGACCACGCCGCCTACATGGGCGCCAAGGCCGGCGCCGATCATGTGATCCGTTGCATCGCCAATGAGTTCGGGGCCAAGGGCATCCGGGCCAATTCGATCTCGCCCGGCCTCACCGACACACCGATGACCGCTGGCGCCAAACAAACGCCCGGCGTCTACGAAGCCTTCGCCTCGGCCTATCCGCTTGGGCGCATCGGGACTTCGGACGATATCGCCGCCGCCGCCGTCTGGCTGGCCAGCGACGAGTGCTTCATGACCGGTCAGAACCTGCAGGTGAACGGCGGCCTGACCCTGCGCCGCAACCCCACCAGGGACGAAATCACCGCCTCGGTGATGGCGCACATGAAAACCGCTTAGAGAAGCAATCCGCCCACTTCCCCGGGCGGCTGCAAGTCAATCGGAACGGCCTCTAGAACCTTGTCGGCCTCACCGCTCATCAGGCGCCGGATCCTGGATGCAAGCATCATCATAGCTGGGAGTCGAGGGCGCCCCGACGGCCGGGTTGGTCAGCCGGCCTACAGCCCAGGGACGGCGTTCTCGCAGGTCCTGAATACCTCGATGATGTGCCCGAATGGATCGCGACCGTAGAATGCCGACAGATTACAGTGGCTGACCGATGGTTCGACGAAGCTCATGCCACCAGCCGAGATACGTCCACACCGCTGCCAACTCCGGGAGCGGTGTAGACGTAGGTAGAGCTCGGCCGCAGCCCTGATATTCTCGCCTCAACAGCTGGCCACTGCGCGGTTGACCAAATCCTTCACCAGGACATGACCCGCGATCCAATAAGTTGCATCAAGGGTGACGGCTGTCACTCGATCACGCTTCTTGGAAGAACTATACAGCTCCACAACCTGAATTGGGAGCGGACTTACTCCGTCCGGATGATCCCATCTGGACGGAGTCTGTTCTACCGTCCCCGAGCCGCTTCCCCTTCGGCGATGTAGCGCTCGATCATGTGGTGCATATGGCGAATTCGCATCTCGCTATATTTCCCGAAATGCACCAGACCGTTTCCCGAGGCGTGCAGGCCTTCCTGGACGTAAGGCAGGTTACCCATGTCTTGTTCGAAGATACCCGCCAGGCCGCCGAGTTCGGTCGCGTCGCTCCAGGCGTCGTCTATCCCTAGCTCATGCACGGGCACCGGTTTGGGGCGAGGGCCTTCCTTCGGTACGCGCTTGAGCATGATCACATCCATGATCCCGCTCTCTGGGTCGCGGCCGTTCGGACGCCAGCGATAGACCAGATTGGGGTTGTAGCCAGCCCAGAAGCTCATGTTCGGCCAGACATTGTAGAGCAGAGCGTCACCCAGTTCGGCGTCCGAACATTGCGAGTAGTCGTGACCATCCTCGGCGCCCAGGGC
>JAYTXV010000287.1:0-16154 GCA_043742805.1 Caulobacteraceae bacterium
CCTTCACATCAGCGGGTGACTTGTCCACTGTCTGAAATCCCTGAAAGCTGCTGACCGGCGTACAGGCGCTGGAAGCCAAGAGGGTGATGAGGAGGAGTGTGGTTGCGGCCTTGCGTATCATGGACTGGTCAACTCGCTGGTGGAATTTAAGCCGCTTTGACCTAGGCCGGAAGCACGCCTATTTCAATGCGCCGGACTGGACGCCAGTCCCGCGGCAAAAACGAGGCTGACCCATCATGTTCACGCAATTGTTGGCCAAATCATCGGCGAAGCAGGCCGCGAGCGCACTTTACCGGGCCGCGTCCGACCAGGCTCGCACCGAGGCGCTCTACACTCGGATGGGGACACCTGATTCGGTGGAAGGACGCTTTGAACTTCTGACCATGCACGTGATTCTTTTGATTGAAAGGCTTGATGGGGGAACCGGCGCCGCCGCCGAAACCAGACAGGCCTTGTTCGACGCTTATGTCAGCAATCTGGATGGGGCGCTGCGGGAAATGGGCGTCGGCGATCTTGCGGTCGGTAAGCGTATGCGAAAACTCGGCGAGGCATTCTATGGGAGAGCCCGGGCGTTTCAGGCAGCCTTCGACCAGCTCCCGGACCAGACAGATTTGCAGGAACTGCTCGCCCGCACGGCCCTACAGGCGCGGCCCGAGACTTCTCCAGATGCATTGGCGGCCTATGCGGTCGGGTGCCGGGAGGGGCTCAGGCGTTGTGATTCGGCAAGCCTGATGTCTGGCCGTCCAGTTTGGGGCGTCTGATGGCCGCCGAGCTTCCCTGGGGACGGTCGCTGGGCTGGCCGGAAGTGCAACACGCCGAGCGCGAGGTCACCATCGCCGCGGACCCAGATCATCGCGCAGTGATCGCGCGCGATCTTGGCCTTGAGGGTCTGGCGGCGCTTCGCGGGGATCTCACGCTGCGGCCCTGGCTCGACGGTGTCGCTATCGACGGCTGCGTCGTGGCGGAGGTGACCCGGCTGTGCGGAATTTCCCTTGAGCCGTTCGATGTCGCGATCAATGAGACGATCAAGGTTCGTATAGTACCCCTGGGCAGCCCGAATGCCCCCGCGGCCGATGCGGCGGAAGTGATCGTAGACTTAGAGAGCGAAGATCCCCCGGACGTAGCAATTAGCGGTGTTATAGATCTCGCCGCCTATGTTGTCGAAGCCCTGGCTCTGGCCCTCGACCCATTTCCACGGAAACCGGGTGCAGTCTTCTCGCCCCCCGAGGACACCGGCCCGGTCTCCCCTTTCGCGGTGCTTTCAACCCTGTCGAGGCGACCGTCATGATTTTCCCGTTGATGAGTGAGAGATTCGCCATGGCTGGTGGTTGTGCATCGATAGCTTGGCGGTAGCGGGTTGCATCGGCCGCGCGCGACTGTATCGTCCGCCCATCACCTCCGCGGGAGGATTGAAGGAGCGGAAATCGACGTCGTGTCCGAACCCCTGGTGATCTCTATCGACGCCATGGGTGGGGATCATGGGCCGTCGGTCGTCCTTCCCGGTCTGGAGAAGGCCCTTCAGTCCCTAGCCGCCGGCAAAGTGCGCTTCCTGCTTCATGGCGATCCGTCGATAATCGAATCAGCCCTTATGGCGTCACCGGGCCTCCGCGACGTATGCGAACCGCGAGCCGCCCACGGCGTGATCGCGATGGACACCAAGCCGGCCCACGCCATGCGTCGGGGCAAGGGCACATCGATGTGGAACGCTGTGGATAGCGTGAGGTCGGGTGAAGCGCGAGCCGCGGTTTCCGCCGGTAACACTGGCGCCCTCATGGCGATCTCCCGGCTATTGCTTCGGACCGCCGGAAACCTCGACCGACCCGCGCTGGTCGCTAACTGGCCTACATTGCGGGGAACCAGCTCGGTACTCGACGTCGGGGCAAATCTGATCTGCGATGCGGAGCGACTGGTCCAGTTCGCCATCATGGGCTCGGCCTATCACCGGGTTATTCATCGCGTCGCTCGGCCAAGCGTGGGATTGCTCAATGTCGGAACCGAAACAGAGAAGGGCCACGAGGATGTTCGCAGCGCGGACAGGCTTTTGCGGGCCAGTTCAATGATGTTTGACTATCACGGGTTCGTTGAGGGTGACGAAATCGCCAAGGGCTCGGTCGACGTCGTCGTTACCGATGGTTTCACTGGAAACGTCGCTCTGAAAACCGCTGAAGGACTGGCGCGTTTTTTTCGCGCGGAACTGCGCAGGACGTTCACCGAAACGGCGCTATCGCGCGTTGGGGCCTTTGTGGCGCAACAATCCCTGAGGGGCATGAGCACCCGGCTCGATCCAAGTGGAATCAACGGCGGGCCGTTCCTCGGTCTTAACGGCATTGTCGTGAAGAGCCATGGCGGGGCAGACGCCAATGGCTTCGCCAACGCGGTGCGTCTGGCGGACAGTCTCGGACGTAGCGCTTTCATAGATGAAATCGACCGCGATCTGCATCTGTCCGCGGTCGTCCAGAGCGAGCCAATGAGAGCGAGAACTGTGGCGTGAACTCCACGGTGCGCAGTGTGGTGACTGGTGTTGGGGGCTGTTTGCCGCCGCATATCGTCTCGAACAACGACCTCGCGCTAACGGTCGACACAACCGACGAGTGGATCGTTGAGCGCACCGGTATCCACTCGCGCCGCCGCGCCAGCGATGGGCAGGCGACTTCCGATCTGGCGGTGGAGGCGGCGCGCGTGGCGCTTGCCCAGGCAGGTCGAACAGCTTTGGACGTCGATCTGATCATCGTCGCCACGACGACACCTGATCTGACATTTCCGGCCACAGCCACCATTGTCCAGCGCAAACTCGGAGCGCCGCCCGGGATCGCATTCGACGTACAGGCTGTCTGCTCGGGTTTCGTCTATGCGCTAGCCGTGGCCGACAGTTTCATGGTTCGGGGGCTAGGGAAGTGCGCCCTGGTCATCGGCGCCGAAACCATGAGCCGCCTCATGGACTGGACTGACCGAGGAACCTGCGTGCTGTTCGGCGATGGCGCCGGGGCCGTCGTGCTTGAGCCGCGAACAGGGCAGGGAACAACGGCGGACCGTGGAATATTGGGATTTTCTCTGCGCGCGGACGGCACCAAGCAGGACCTTCTATATGTGGACGGCGGCCCCTCGACGACGGGGACGGTCGGAAAACTGCGGATGCAAGGCAACCAGGTATTCCGGCACGCCGTGGTCAATATCAGCGAAGCGGTGTTGGCCGCAGTCGCCCTGGCGGAGGTTTCCATGTCCGAGGTGGACTGGTTCATACCGCATCAGGCCAACCAGAGAATTCTGGAAGGTGTGGCCAAACGTCTCGGCATCGATGGAAGCCGCGTGATCTCGACCGTCGCGGACCACGCCAACACCTCCGCCGCATCTATCCCGCTGGCGCTAAGCGTGGGGATAGCGGACGGCCGGATTCAACCCGGCCAACTTCTGCTGCTGGAAGCGATGGGTGGCGGCTTGACCTGGGGCGCCGTGGTCCTGCGGCTTTAGTCGAGGGCCGCGATCGAGATGACACACCCTTGACGGGCGAACGATGACAATTAAGGCTATTGAAATGGGCGTTAGCTGGCAATGACCGATAAGACACTTACTAGAGCCCATCTTACCGATGCGCTGCATGAGCATGTCGGGCTGAGCCGCCAGGATTGCGCCGGATTGGTGGAGCGTACCCTGGACCTGGTCGCCGAGGCCATGGAGCGCAGTGAAAGCGTCAAGCTGTCCGGCTTCGGCGTATTTCAGGTCCGCTCCAAGCGCGAGCGAATGGGCCGCAACCCGAAGACTGGCGAACCAGCGACAATCGCGCCGCGCCGTGTCATTGGTTTTCGGGCTTCCCAGGTCCTCAAGGCGCGGATCGATCAAGCGTTGGGAAAATAGGACGCGATTGGCTGACAAGGGACCTCACGCTTTCAGGACCATATCGGAAGCGGTCGCCGAGATCGGTGCTCCCGCGCACATACTGCGTTTCTGGGAGACAAAATTCAGCATCATAAGGCCGATGCGCCGCGCGGGCGGTCGCAGGTTCTATCGTCCCGAGGACGTGCGTCTCTTGAAGGCCCTGCGGCGCCTCCTCCATGAGGAGCGGCGGCGGATTTGCGATCTCCAAAATCTGTCGCGGGGAGACCTGCTGGCGCTATCGCCGGAGAAGCAGTCCCAAGCCTCTGTTTCGCGTGACCCGGCGCGGAATCTCCACGGCCTTCAGAGCGCTCTTGCCGCCGCCATCAACGCGAAGCAACGTCTGGATGGGCTGCTCGCGAGTGCCGGGCGATGATCGGGATTATCAATTGCCCGGAGGCGACGCCCTCTCTATAAGACCGTTTCTTCCTGCATCGGAGCGTGGCGCAGCCTGGTAGCGCACTTGACTGGGGGTCAAGGGGTCGCAGGTTCAAATCCTGTCGCTCCGACCATTTACGCCCGACATTTTCGGGTGTGAGCAGGGCTACGAACTAGGGCTTTGGATAGATGATAGCCGTTACTCGAGCCTCGATTGCGCCCCCCGGACCTTTTTTTCCGGGGGGCCGTTCGCGGGCTACAGCCGTCTGGCTGTTTGCGGTCGCCGTCCTGGTGTTCGCGATGGTCGTCGTTGGCGGCGCCACTCGACTGACGGGGTCGGGGCTTTCGATAACGGAATGGAAACCCATCACGGGAGCGCTTCCCCCGCTCAATGATGCCGAATGGGCCGAAACATTTCGCAAGTATCGCGGATCCTCGCAATTTCACCTGATCAATCAGGGCATCAGCCTGTCGGAATTCAGGTTTCTGTTCTGGTGGGAGTGGGCGCACAGGCTGCTCGCTCGCTGGGTCGGTGTGGTCTTCGCGCTCCCGTTCCTCGTTCTTCTCGGCTTGCGGCGCGTCCCACGCCGCCTGATCGGTCAGTGCTTCGTCCTGTTGGGCCTGGGTGGGCTGCAAGGCTTGGTTGGTTGGTGGATGGTCAAGAGTGGGCTGGAGGGCAGGGCATCGGTGGCGCCCGAGCGCCTGGCGGTTCACCTGGGTCTCGCGCTGGCGCTGCTATCGTCCCTGGTGTGGACAGGTCTCGAAGCCTGGTCCGGAGGGCGTCGCCAGGCTGTATCAGCGCGACTCGGGTGGCGATGGCCCTCGGCCATCTTCGCCGGGGGTGTGTTCCTGCAATGCCTTATGGGCGCGTTGGTCGCCGGCGGAGGCGCCGGACGCGTGGACAATGACTGGCCGCTGATGGACGGCCATGTCTTTCCCGTCGACTATTGGCAGGGCGCGGTATGGGCGACGCTTGCCCACGGCAGGGCGGCTGTCCAATTCAACCATCGGTTGCTCGCCTATGGCTTGGTCGTCTTCGCACTTGCGTTGGCGATCGTCGCGGCTCGAAACCGGACTCTTCCCAGAGCCGTCATGGTCGCTACCCAACTGGTGGTTTTTCTTATCGCGGCCCAGGCGACCTTGGGGGTGGCGACTCTATTGGCGGGCGATCCGCTGGCTCTGGCGCTGGCGCACCAAGCCAATGCAGCCATCCTGTTGAGTGTCTCGATTTTCCTGGCTTGGCGCTGCCGGCGAATTTGAGGTATCATTTTACCATGTGGATTTAGTTGAAAGAAATCATAGTTATCCCTTGATCACCGTCATTCCAACTTGACAGCCCTAGCGTTGGGCCTTAACAGCCGCGCTTCAATCCGGCGTTGTCCTTTCGGTCACGTCCACCCAAGGCTCAAGGTGTCATGACGACCAAGACAACGACCTACCTGAAGGCGGCCTCCGTCGAAAAAAAGTGGATTGTGGTGGATGCCCGCGATGCCGTAGTCGGGCGCCTCGCGACCTTCATCGCCATGCGTCTCCGCGGCAAGCATCGTCCCGACTACACGCCCAACGTCGATTGCGGCGACCACGTTGTGGTAATCAACGCCGACAAGGTGAAATTCACCGGCCGCAAGCTCGATCAAAAAACCTATTACTGGCACACTGGGCATCCTGGGGGCTTGAAGGAACGGACTGCCGGTAAGATCCTCGGCGGACGCTTCCCCGAGCGCGTGCTGGAAAAGGCCGTTGAGCGCATGCTGCCCAAAGAAAGCCCATTGGCGCGCAAGCAACTGACGCACCTCAAGCTTTATAATGGCGGCGATCATCCCCATGAGGCGCAGAACCCTCAACCTGTGGATTTCGTGTCGATGAACAGCAAGAACAGTCGGAGCCAATAGTCATGACCGAAACACACGGCTTCGAGGCCCTTCAAGGCCTGTCTTCCTCACCGGCGCAGGTCGTCGCTGAACCTCAGATCGATAAAGACGGCCGCGCCTACGCAACTGGTAAGCGCAAGAACGCCGTAGCCCGGGTATGGATCAAGCCAGGGCGCGGTAAGGTGACGATCAATGGTCGTGACCAGGAAGTCTATTTCGCTCGCCCGGTTTTGCGGATGATGATCGCTCAACCGCTGCAAATCGCAGATCGGCTTGGCCAATTCGACGTCATCGCCACCGTCGAAGGCTCGGGCCTGTCGGGCCAGGCCGGCGCGGTACGTCATGGCATTTCCAAGGCCTTGACCTATTATGAGCCCGGTCTACGCGCTGTGCTCAAGCCCCACGGCTTCTTGACCCGCGACAGCCGCGTCGTCGAGCGCAAGAAATACGGTAAAGCCAAGGCGCGACGCAGCTTCCAGTTCTCCAAGCGCTAACGGGCGCATCCACAAGGGTGTTTCGTCGAGAGCGCTTCGGTCAATCCGAGGCGCTCTTTTCGTTTATGGGATAGGTTGTATCCGGCTATGACAGCCAAGGTGTTCATCGACGGCGAAGCGGGCACGACGGGGCTCCAGATTCGTGACCGCCTCCGTGGTAGGACGGATCTTACAATCACGTCGATAGACCCCCATGACCGCAAAAATCCCGACGCGAGGCGAGCCTGTCTCAATAGTGCGGACGCTGTAGTGCTTTGCCTTCCCGACGAGGCCGCGCGCGAGGCCGTCAGTCTGATCGACAACCCCAAAGTTCGGGTTATCGACGCTTCGACCGCCCATCGGATAGCGGCGGACTGGACTTACGGCTTCCCGGAGATGGGGCCTGGCCAACGCGAGGCGATCCGCGCCGCGACGCGGATCAGCAATCCCGGCTGCTATCCGACCGGGTTCCTGGCTTTGATCCGACCGCTGGTCAAAGAGGGTCTGTTGCCACCGGATTGGCCAGTCACCGTGAACGCCATTTCAGGCTATTCCGGTGGCGGTCGCTCGATGATCAGCGAGTTCGAGAACACCCAAGCCCCCGACTATACGACGACACCCTACCGTCCCTATGCGATGGCCCTAAATCATAAGCATGTCCCAGAGATGCAGCACTACGCGGGGCTGGCGCATCGGCCTCTGTTTTCACCTGCAGTGGGCCGCTATCGCCAAGGGATGATTGTTGAGGTCCCGCTACAACTGGCGGCTCTGCCCGGTCGCCCTCGAATCGGCGACATTCAGTTGGCTCTATCGCGCGCCTATCAGGCCGAACACTTCGTGAAGGTGGCTTCGCAGGGGGCGGCGATGATCACCGAAACGCTCGATCCCGAAGCGTTGAATGGATCGAATTTCATGCGGCTCTACGCATTTGGCGCTGATGATCTGGGACAAGCTCGGCTAGTGGCGGTTTTGGACAATCTGGGAAAGGGCGCGGCGGGAGCGGCTGTCCAGAACCTCAATCTCGCCCTGGGGTTCGACGAAGCGACTGGTCTGGAATCGTCGGGAACACCGCACCGCCTGTAACCCAATCGGCTCGTCCAGCGTATAAACAGCCATGACCACCGAAAACCTCAGCTTCACCCGCCGTGTCGTCTTCCGGGGCGCCGGAGCCTTGATTTTGGGTCTGCCCACCCTGAGCACGGCAGCGCCCAGCGATCCCTGGGTCAATGCGCCCGAACGCAAACTTAGCAGCGCCGCTTGGCGAGCGCGATTAGCACCAGCCTCGTATGATGTTCTTCGCGCCGAAGGGACCGAGAGGCCATTCACCAGTCCCCTGAACGACGAACATCGAAAAGGCCTGTTCAGATGTCGTGGCTGCGCGTTGCCCTTGTTCAAATCCGATTGGAAATATGATTCTGGAACCGGTTGGCCGAGTTTCTATCGGGCGCTGCCTGGCGCGTTTGGCAACAAGGCGGACTTCGCCCTGGGCGTACAGCGCACGGAATACCATTGCGCTCGCTGCCTGGGCCACCAGGGCCATCTTTTCGATGACGGCCCGGCCCCCACTGGGTTGAGGTATTGCAACAACGGCGTGGCCCTGACTTATTCCGCAACCTGACGGCGTTGCGTATCCGCCGCTCCCTACCTTAGGAGCGAACCTTCACAAATGACCCCGGCGCGTCGTCCAAGGCCTCGAGCGGACCCGCCGATGGATCACGGGCAGGGACTTGGACGCCGGACCGGGCCGTCAGCCACGTAGCCCAATGCGGCCACCATGACCCCGGGGACTCCGTGGCCCCCGCCGTCCACGACGCCAGGGTCTCAGGCAGGGCGTCGTTCGTCCAATGCTGGTATTTCATGGCTGCGGGGGCGTTGATGACGCCAGCGATATGGCCTGACCCGGCCAGTGTAAACGTAACCGGTCCTCCGAACAGTGTCGCGCCTTTGTAGACCGAGCGCGCGGGAGCGATGTGGTCATCACGCGAGGATTGAACGTAGATCGGTGTCTTAACACTGGACAGGTCAAGGCGAACACCCGCGAGATCAAGCTGGCCCTTGGAAAGGGCATTCTCGCCGTAAAATTTTCTTAAATAGAACAGGTGCAGCGTTTTGGGCATTCGGGTCTGGTCGGAATTCCAGAACAGCAGATCGAAGGGCTTGGGCTCCTTGCCCATCAGATAGTTGTTCACAAAGAACGACCAAATCAGATCGTTGCCACGCAAGGCGTTGAAAGTGTCGGCCATTGTCTGGCCCGCCAGAACCCCACCCCCGGCGTCCATCTTGGTCTCCAGTTCCTTGAGCCAGTCCTCGTTTGTGAAGATGAGCAGGTCACCGGCTTCGGAAAAATCCTGCTGGGCTGCAAAGAACGTCGCCGAGGCCACCCGCTTGTCGCCTCGGGCGGCCATGTGAGCCAAGGCGCACGACAGCATCGTACCGCCGATGCAATAGCCGACGGTATTGACCGTCTCGACGCCCGTCTGACGGGTGACGGCGTCGATGGCGGCGTAAATCCCTTCGTGTAAATAATCTTCAAAGGTTTTGGCGGCCAGTTCAACGTCCGGGTTGACCCAGGAGGTTACGAAGACGGTGAACCCCTGGCCGGCCAGCCAGCGGATCATGGAGTTTTCCGGTCTCAGATCAAGAATGTAGAATTTGTTGATCCAAGGCGGAAAGATCAGCAGCGGTATTTCAAACACGGTCTCCGTTGTCGGAGAAAATTGTAATATCTGTATGATATCATTTTGGAATATCACTTTTCCGGGAGCGGTCGCAACGTTTTCGCCAACCGTGAAGCGGCTGAGGTCGGTCTGGCTGATCGCCAGCTGGCCGCCACCTCGTTCCAGGTCCGCCGCGAAGTTTTCCATGCCCCGCAGGATGCTCTCGCCCTGGCTATCCATGGCCTCGCGAAGGGCGACTGGGTTGGAAAGCAAAAAATTGGAGGGCGAAAATGCGTCGGTGAGCATCCGCGTAAAGAACTCAACACGGCGTTTGGTCAGGGGTTCGACGCCTTCGACACCGCTGACCAAATCATTGAGCCAGTTCGAAGTGATCAGATAAGATTTTTTGACCACATCGAAGATGGGATTGGCCGACCAGTCGGGATCGCTGAACCTTTTATCGACCTTGCCACCTTCGGTAGCGGCCGGCCCCGACTTGGCTCCAGCGCTAGCGGCGGAACGCCACAACTCCATATACCGGCTATAGAGGTCGGCCTGAGCTCGCAGCAAGCGGTCAGGCTGCTCCGCCAGCTTGCCGATCACCTCGCTCATGGCCCTGCTGACGTGGAAGGGATCCGGATTCAGGGCCGCCGGCTGATCGGCTTGACGCAGAGCCGCCTCGGCGATGGCGCTTTGAGCCGTCATGGCGGCGCGGGCCAGGTTCAACGAGAGGGCCTCGATAGCGGCGCGCTGGTCAGCCGACATGAACTCCAGACCCATTATCGTCGGGGAGGGAGTGTCGCCGGCCGGCGCCAGTTTAGCTTCGTTCCCGTTTGGCATGGTCGCTACCTGGGGCGCGGATTTGGACGATTTCTTCTTTTTGGCGCCGCTCTCGACTGACAAGGAAGCCTTGGCGCGCGCCTTGGATTTCTTGACGGTATCCTTCATGATCAGCTCCCTTCGGCCGATGGCCGCGCTCTTTCTCTCGGGCGCGGTCTGGCCTATGACCTCGGCCCTGATGAAGTCCCTAAAGCAACCCCAACCAATGACAAAGGCACTTTGGCTCGCCCTGGTGGCGTTCGCAACGCCAGGCGCTCAGGTGCTGGCGTCCAACCCAGCGGAGGCGAGTGTCTGCGGGCCGTCCGCGCGAACCTCTGGCTATCCGACCCTGTGTTCAATCCCATTGACGCCGACCGATGTGCGTGACGCCGGTGCTTTCAAAGCTGACGTAGTGAAGACCCGGCAAGCAGGCCGTCGCCTTATCGTTAAAAACCGCGATGACACTTCGAGCCTGCCGTTGGCCGGCGCCGAAAGGTTCAGTGCTGCGGCCAGGGCGCAAGCCGCACCACCGCCTTCCGCCGATGGCTCGGCGCCGTCCGATACCGAGACGTTCGAGGCGGAGGCCCGACGCAAGGCCCAACCGCCCCGGAGACCGCACTCGTGATTCCTGATTTCCATCGTATTCGCCGCCTCCCCCCGTATGTGTTCGAAGAGGTTAATCGACTGAAGGCGCGGTTGCGGAGCGAAGGGGTCGACATCATCGATTTCGGCATGGGCAACCCGGACATGCCCACGCCGAGGCATATCGTCGATAAGCTGATCGAAACAGCGCGGGATCCCAAATCAGGACGATACTCTGCCTCCAAGGGAATACTCGGCCTCAGGCGCGCGATGGCGGGCTACTACGCCAACCGCTTCGGTGTGACGCTCAACCCTGAAACCGAGGTGGTGGCGACCTTGGGCTCGAAAGAGGGGTTCGCTAACCTAGCCCAGGCGCTAACGGCGCCGGGCGACGTGATCATATGCCCCAATCCAGCTTACCCGATCCACGCCTACGGCTTCATCATGGCCGGCGGTGTCATTCGGCACGTCCCCGCTTTGACACCCGAAGCCTATCTTTCCGGTGTCAGCCGGGCAGTGCGTCATTCTGCCCCGCCCGCCAGCGTGTTGATCGTCAGCTACCCATCCAATCCCACCGCGCAATGGGTTGACCTGGATTTCTACAAGGACGCCATCGCCCTGGCGCGAAAACACGACATGCTGGTGTTGTCCGACATCGCCTACTCGGAAATCTACTTCGACAATAATCCACCACCATCGATTTTACAGGTCGACGGGGCGCGCGATATCGCCGTGGAGGTCAATTCGCTGTCGAAAACTTACGCAATGGCGGGCTGGCGCGTGGGGATGGTGGTTGGCAACGCCAGAATGTGCGCCGCGCTGGCGCGGGTGAAATCCTATCTGGACTACGGAGCGTTCACGCCGATCCAGGTCGCCGCCACCGCTGCGCTGAACGGCCCGCAGGATTGCGTCTCGGAGATACGCGCGATTTACAAATCCCGACGCGATGTGCTGGTGTCGTCCATGGCAAGGGCGGGCTGGGATATACCAACGCCACCGGCTTCGATGTTCGCCTGGGCGCCACTGCCAGAAGCTTTCCGCGAGGTCGGCTCGATGGTCTTCTCAAAGCTGCTTATCGAAGAGGCTGGTGTCGCCGTGTCGCCCGGCGTGGCGTTTGGAGAATACGGCGAGGGGTATGTCCGTATCGGCCTAGTAGAGAACGAGCACCGGATCCGACAGGCCGCCCGCAACGTCAAAAAGTTTCTCGATCGATCCGGGCAGATCCTGAGCGGCGCGAGAGATTTCGCGTCGGCGACCTGACGGGGACCAAACCTTGAGCAAAACACAATGGCGACTGGGCGTGGCCGGACTAGGCACGGTCGGATCGGGACTTATCGACCTCGTCCAGGCGCGGCCAGACTTTTCGCCCACTGGGTCCCATTGTCTGGTGACCGGGGTGAGCGCTCGAACGCGGTTCGCCGCCCGGCCCGTGGATATATCCGGTTTTAAGTGGTTCGATGACCCCGTCGCCCTGGCCCGTTCACCCGAAACGGATATCTTTGTCGAACTGATCGGCGGGGCCGATGGGCCCGCCGCCGCTGCGGTGGAAGCCGCCTTGCGGGCCGGCAAGCCCGTGGTCACGGCCAACAAGGCGCTGATCGCCACTCACGGTCGAGAATTGGCGATCATCGCCGAGGCTCACGGCGCGCCTCTGCTTTTTGAAGCAGCGGTGATGGGTGGAACACCGGCGGTTAAACTGGTGCGCGAGGCCCTGGTCGGCGACCAGATCGAGGCCGTGGCCGGTATCTTGAATGGCACCTGCAACTATATCCTCACGGAAATGGAGGCGACTGGTCGTGGCTTCCTTGAGGTTCTCGCCGAAGCCCAGGCGCTGGGCTACGCGGAAGCCGACCCGACCATGGATGTCGGTGGGTTCGACGCAGCCCACAAGATCACCATTCTCGCGGCTCTGGCCTTCAGCGGCGCGCCGACCCTGTCGGCCGCCGAAATCGAGGGCGTTGGCGGAATTGAATTGCTGGATATTCGGCTCGCTAAGGATCTCGGCTATCGCATCAAGCTAGTGGCCAGCGCTGTCCGCGGTCCCGCCGGGGTTTCAGTGCGGGTGCATCCGGCTCTGACATCGCTCGATCACCCTCTGGCCCGCGTGGACGGCGTGCTGAATGCGCTGTTCATTCAATCTCGCAAGACCGGCCGTATGTTCATCCAAGGCGCGGGCGCCGGCGCGGGTCCGACCTCGGCCGCTGTCGCGGCGGATATCGCCGACGTCATGGGGGGCGGCGTGCGGCCGGTTTTTCAAAGAGCGGCCGTTTCTCTGGCGGAATTTGGCAGCGTCTCACCGGCCGACGCCTTGGGCCGTGTCTATGTGCGGCTTCTGGTCCGCGATGAGCCTGGCGTCATAGCTTCGGTTTCAGAGACTCTGGCCGACGCCGGTGTTTCGATTGATAGCTTTATGCAAAAACCGGCGCAGGGAGCAGGGGGCGTGCCGATCGTTCTGACGACTCATCTTGCGCCAGAAGCGACGATCGCTAAGGCCGTAAAGGCCATGAGTTTATTGCCGAGCCTTATTGCGCCGCCCCGCGTGATCCGTATTTCGCTGATCTAAGGGGGCGGACCGTCGTGGCGGCTTAGCTGGAGATTTCAATGACTTCACAGGTATTGCATCGCTCCTTGGTTATGGATGCCGTCAGTGTTTCCGAGTCGGCCGCCATCGCCGCCTGGGCCCTGGTTGGAAGAGGCGATGAGCAGGCCGCGGATCAAGCCGCCGTGGACGCCATGCGCACCGCGCTCAATGAGCTCGACATCGAAGGCGTCATCGTGATCGGCGAAGGAGAACGCGATGAGGCTCCCATGCTCTACATCGGTGAGCGGGTCGGGCGAGGCGGAGGGCCGAAAATCGACATTGCCCTTGATCCCTTGGAAGGGACTTCGCTGACGGCGAAGGCCATGACCAACGCGCTGGCGGTAATGGCCTGGGCGCCGACTGGCACGCTGCTGAACGCGCCAGACACCTATATGCAGAAAATCGCCTGTGGGCCTGGCTATCCGTCCGGGATGCTGGATCTCGATCGCAGTCCCGCCGACAATACGCGGGCCCTGGCCGCAGCCAAGGGTGTCGACCCCACCGATATTACCGTCTGTGTCCTTGATCGCCCCCGACATGCGGAAATCATCGCGTCCTTAAGGTCAGTGGGCGCGCGCGTGCATCTGATTACCGACGGCGACGTCGCCGGGGTCATCAATACCGCCGACGCCGATACGGGGATCGATATGTACCTGGGCCAAGGCGGCGCGCCGGAGGGCGTTCTGGCCTGCGCGGCGCTGAAATGCGTCGGCGGTCAGTTTCAGGGACGGCTGGTGTTTCGCAACGCCGATGAACGGACCCGCGCCCGCGGTCACGGGATCACCGATCTGGACAAGAAATACGACCTGCATGAGATGGTCCGCGCCGACGCCATTTTCGTCGCCACGGGCGTGACGGACGGCGCACTGCTTGACGGCGTCAAGGTTGTGAATGGTTTCCTCTATACGCACACCCTGGTCATGAACTCCGTCGGCGGCGTGGTGCGCCAAGTCCGGATGAAGCGCCGGATCGGATGAATCCGGAACAGTCGATTTCGAGCGACTTCCTGAATGTGCACCGGTCGCTGCGCGACCGCAGGTGGCGCGCCAGACCCGCCGACCCGGAGATAACCCGGGCGCATCAGGCGCAGCTTGGTCTCTCGGAACCGCTCGCTAGGGCCATGGCGTCTCGTGGCGTGGCGATAGAGGCGGGGGAATCGTTCCTGCGGCCGACCTTGAGGGCGCTGTTTCCCGACCCATCCTGTTTCGCGGATATGGATCTAGCCGCATCGATTCTTGTGGACGCTCTGGTCGACGGCCTCAGCCTGACGGTCTTTGCCGACTATGACGTCGACGGGGCCAGCAGCGCCGCTCAACTGGTGCGTTGGTTCCGGGCCATGGGGCTGGACCTCCTCATCTATGTACCGGACCGGATGACCGAGGGCTATGGACCAAGCCCAGCGGCGTTTCGAAAGTTGAAGGCCGACGGCGTCGACCTGGTCATCACCGTCGATTGTGGGGCCGCCGCCTATGACGCGATCCAGGCCGCCGCCGAGGTCGGCTTGAAGGTCGTGGTTATCGATCATCACCTCATGGGCGCATCCACGCCGCTCGCGTCGGCCCTGGTCAATCCGAACCGTCCCGACTGCGGCTCCGGCCAGGGCGTGCTGGCCGCGGCGGGCGTAACGTTTGTCTTGCTGGTGGCCCTTAACCGCGAGGCCAGGCGACGCGGCCTGTTCGCCCACCGGCCTGAACCGGATGTGCGTCAATGGTTGGATCTGGCCGCCATGGGCGCCATTTGCGACGTAACTCAGTTGGTCGGTTTTAACCGCGCCCTGACGGCGCTTGGCCTGCGAGCTATGTCGATGTGGAGAAATCCGGGCTTATCGGCCCTGATGGACGTCGCCGGCCTGGCCAAGGAGTCCGCCGGCATCTTCGAGGCGGGATTCGTTCTGGGTCCCCGTATCAATGCCGGGGGGCGGATTGGTCGCTCGGATCTCGGCGCCCGGCTTCTGTCCACCGATGACCCCGCCGAGGCTGGCGACCTGGCGCGAGAGCTTGACGCGCTGAACACCGAACGCAAGCTTGTCGAAAGCGCCATCGTCAAGCAGGCCATGCTGGTTCTCGAACAGGGCAGCAATCTTGATCCCGAAGCGCCGGTCATCGTGGTGGCCCGCGAGGGTTGGCATCCGGGTGTTGTAGGCATCGTCGCCAGCCGATTGCGGGAGCATTATCGAAAGCCGGTTGTGGTCATCGGGATCGACAGGGCAGGGGACATCGCCAAGGGTTCAGGTCGCTCTCAACCCGGAGTGAATCTCGGGCAGGCCGTTCGGGCGGCGTTTCAAACTGGCCTCCTGATCGCGGGCGGCGGCCACGCCATGGCCGCGGGCCTGACTCTGCGTCCGGCGGCGATACCCGAGTTCAGAGATTTTCTATGCGAGGCCCTGGCGCGGGAGATGTCCGAGGCAAGAGCGGATGATGCTCTTGATATTGATGTTCTGGTAACTCCCGAGGCGGCCGCCCGGACCTTTCTGGAAGAACTTCAACCGCTGGCTCCCTTCGGTCCCGGAAATCCTGAACTGATGTTCGCTATCGCCGACGTGAGGGTCGAACGGGCTTTCCCGATGCGAGGCGGACACATCAGATGCGATCTGATTGGGTTGAGCGGCGGCCGGCTGAAGGCGGTGGCGTGGCGCTCGGAGGATACCGACCTGGGGCGAAGACTCCTTGCGGCTGGAGGTTCGATCCACGTTGCTGGAAAACTGAAGGTTGATGATTGGAACGGACGCAAGGGCGTGCAACTTGAGATCGAGGATGCCGCGGACGCCCGCCAGCAATCTTGAGGGGAAATGGGGACCCACTTGCGCGGCCAGGGGCGCGCGGATATACCCCCCGCTCCCGTGAGACATGCGCCCTTCGTCTATCGGTTAGGACACCAGATTTTCAATCTGGGAAGACGGGTTCGACTCCCGTAGGGCGTACCA
>JAYTXV010000288.1:0-2647 GCA_043742805.1 Caulobacteraceae bacterium
CCGCGTTCGGCGAACGTGAAACCCAGGCTCTGTTCGGCATCCAGCAGGGATCGACCTTCGAGCGGCTGCGGCGGGAATCGTCGGATCGGCTGATCGAGATCGGCTATGACGGCTATGCGATCGGTGGCCTGGCGGTGGGTGAAGGGCACGAGGCGATGTGCGAGGCGCTGGACCACGCGGCTGGGTTTCTGCCCGCCGACCGGCCGCGCTATCTGATGGGAGTCGGCAAACCGGTCGACTTGGTGGAAGCGGTGGCGCGAGGCGTGGACATGTTCGACTGTGTGCTGCCGACCAGGGCCGGCCGCCACGGCCAGGCCTGGACCTGGTCGGGGTCGATCAATCTGAAGAGCGCGCGCTTCGCCGAAGACGAGACGCCCCTGGATGGCGAAATCGATTGCATCGCCAGCCGGGACTATTCGAAGGCCTATCTGCACCACCTTGTTAAATCAGGAGAAATCCTGGCGGGCGTCTTACTCTCCTGGCACAATCTTGCGTTCTATCAGGCTCTCATGGCCAGGATGCGAGACGCCATCCGGGAAGGACGTTTTGAAACGTTCCGACGCGCGTTTCACACCGGACTCGCGGCGACCGACACGAACCTTGACTAAATTTCCTCACCTAATCGGATACCTCGGACCAGGACCATCCTCCTGCGCCGGTGGTGGCGCGCGCAGGAAGTGCACCGGACTGGCGGGCCTCGGGCATCGGCGCGATTCACCGAGGCCCTTCAGATAGCCGCGCCGGACGCTGCCGGCGGTGATCGCTTCGATGACCAATTGGTCGTGTCTCTGGGCGCCGGACAGGGTTCGAACGAAGCCGGCAAAGGGCAACAGGGTTTCAGCGGCGCCGTGAACGATAGCGAGCGCGACCTTGCCATTCTTCTGCGTCAGGCTCGGAGCCTGGGGGGTCTCGGGTTCATCGAAATCCGCCCCCAGGACCGATGAAAGCACGCTAATCTCGCGGGCAATCTCACCGCAATCGAGCGACCTGGGCCGGTCATACGGATTGGTGATCGCCGCCAGCAGCACCGGCGGGATACTCTGGCGCGCGATGTTCAGGTCGTGCAGCGGCGCCTGGGCCGCCTGGGACAGGTTGGCCGTGCCGGCTCGGTCGGGTGTCTGAAGTTCGCGCTGATTCGCGGGCGGTGGTTCCGCCGCCGGGGCGGGCCACGGGGCGGTGCCGATCAGACCCGCCAAAAGGCCGATGGAAAGCAAAGCGTGCATCGGATTATTTTAATTCCGATCGTGTTTTGGCGCTATCGGTCCGTTGGGTAAAAACGTTGGCTTGCGGGGGGGGCGCCCCTGCGACTATGGTCTGCGCCGCTCGCCGGGCTCGTCGCTGGGGGCCGGTAGCTCAGTGGTAGAGCCCTCGACTTTTAATCGAGTGGTCGTGGGTTCGAGTCCCACCCGGCCTACCAATCTGGTGCCCGACCCCGAACCGCGCTCCTGCGGACTACTGTATGAGGCCTCCGGCCCACCGGCCGGCGAGCCTGCCGACTTGGCCTTAACCAAGGCGCGCTGAAAAGCGCTTCAGCCGCGACGGTCTTCCTATTGCTGCTGTTGGTGTTGCTGATCCAGCCGCGCCGCGCTGCTGGCGCGGCGGCGGGCGGCGGCGAGGGCGGGTGCGCCCAGGCGCATGAACTCCGGTTCGGCTAGTTCGGCGAAAGCCTGGCGGACCGACACGCCGACCGATAGTTGGCTTTCCGCGTCACCCTTGAACACCCCGCGCGATGGGGGCACGTCGGAGTAGTCGCGGCCGATGGCCACCGCGATATGCCGCTCGCCCGCCAGGACATTGTTGGTGGGATCGAATCCGATCCACCGCTGGGAAGGCAGAAACGCCTCCACCCAGGCGTGGGTGGCCTGTGGGTCGGAACGCTCGCCGTGCTCGCGGTCGGTGCTTAGGTAGCCAGACACATAGCGGGCCGGCACGCCCCAGTCGCGACAGATGGTGATCATGATATGGGCGAAGTCCTGGCAGACGCCACGGCTGGCCTCCAGGGCCTCGTCGATGGGGCTGTCGGCGCCGGTCACGCCCGCCTCATAGTCCAGCCCTTTGTAGATCACGCTGTTCAGCCGATGCAGCGCGGTCAGCGGGTCTTGATCCCTCAGACCCGAAACGCCCTGCGCCTGACAAAATTCCAGCAACAGCGGTGTCGAGCGCGCGAAACCGTGCGGCTTCAGAAAGTCCCAGCAGTCGGCCCGCACCGCGTCTCCGGCCAGGGCCTCCCACTCGTTCATATCGACGGCGTCCGGGAGAGACGGTGGGGCCGCGGTCTCAACCAGCGACTGGGCGGTGATGGTCAGATACCGGTGCAGATGGGGCAGGTCGAAGTGGCGAACGGTGTTGCCCCAGGTGTCGAGATAGGAAAACATCTGGGCTGTCGGGTCAGTTTCGAGATCGAAGGTGATCAGGTTCTGCCCATGCGCCGCCCTCGGCTGCATCCACAGTTCCATGACGCTCTCGCGGACCGGTTCGTCATAGTTGTACTGGGTCACGTGTTGGATGTTGAACATCATCAGGCGGGCAGCCTCATTTCCAGCGGATAGGCCACGAAGGTGTCGAACATGGCCTGGTGAATGGCCGTGCATTCGGCTTCGACGGCGGTGAGGATGGCGCTGGCGCCGGTGGACTCCACATCCTCAAC
>JAYTXV010000289.1:0-7736 GCA_043742805.1 Caulobacteraceae bacterium
CGGCGCCACCGGGGCCACAACCCTGACCAATACCAACAACGTCATTTCCGGCGCGGGCCAACTCGGCAACGGTCAATTGACCCTGATCAACAGCGCTGCAGGCGTGATCAACGCCAACAGCGCCAGCCACGCGCTGGTCGTCAACACCGGGTCGGTCGCGGTGACCAACGCCGGCCTGATCGAAGCCACGGCCGCCGGCGGCCTTTCGGTCAGTTCGGGCGTCGCCAACAGCGGGACGCTGCTGGCCAACGGCGGCAACGTGACAGTAAGCGGGGCGATCACCGGGTCGGGCACGGACTCGATCAAAGGGGCTTCGCTGTTCGAGGCCGGCGCGGCAAACTCCAACACGGTGAGTTTTGATGCGGCCTCGACCGGTGTGCTGAAGCTTGACCAGTCGCAGATGTTCACCGGCACGGTCACCGGCCTCTCGACCGGCAAGACGATCGACCTCGGCAACCTGGCGATTGGCTCCGCGACCCTGGCCTACGCCGGCAACACCACCAGCGGCGTGCTCACCGTCACCGACGGCTCGATCACCTCGACGATCAAAATGACCGGCAACTACACCCAGGCGAGCTTCCACCTGGCCAATGACGGGGGCGGCCACACGGACGTCACCTACACTGGCACGGGAATGGCTCCGTCACCGGCCGCAAGCAGCGCGGTCAATCAGATGGTCTCGGCCATGGCCAGTCTGGGTGCGGGTTCCTCGGCGGCCGGCATCTCCAGCAGCGCCGCCCGTGGCGTCGGCAGTGTGTTCCTGGCTACGCCTCACTTCGAACAAAGGCTGTAATCGCTGCCTTTTCGACTCGACGACCCAGGGTCACCACCCTGGGTCGTTCAGGTTTTGGCGACCGCGATGGGGCGGTTCAGCTAAGCCAACCCATGGACAGGCCGACCAGCAGGCCGACGCCCAGCAAGCCGCGATAAATGACGAACGGCCACGCCGAGAAGCGCTCCAGGATTCGCATCAGTCCCCAGATCGCCACGAAGGCCGAGATCGAGGCGACCACCAGACCGACCGCCAGGACGGACCAGCCATGGGCGTCGAGATGAGCTTTGTGCAGCTCCCACATCTCCTTGAATCCCGCCAGGGCGATGGCCGGCAAGCCGAGCAGAAAGGAAAACCGCGCCGCTTCCGCGCGCTTGAAGCCGAGCCCCAGGGCGGCGGTCAGTGTCGATCCCGACCGCGATACGCCGGGGATCAAGGCTCCGACCTGGGCGACGCCGACAATCAGCGCGTCGATCAGGGTCACATCGGCGATGGAGCGGCGGTGACGCGCGCCCAGCTCGGAGAGGGCCAGAAGGATGGCCATGCCAATGCAGGCCCAGCCGATCACGCCCAGCCCACGCATCGGCGAGCCGCATTGATTGAGGACCGGCGACAAAACCAGGCCCGCGATCGCGATCGGGATGGTGGCGAGGCCAATCCAGACCACCAGGCGCAACGATGGATCATTGAACCGCCGCCGGCCCAGCGCCACGACGCTCTCACTCGCCAACCGGCTGACGTCGGCCCAGAAATAGCTGATCACCGCGGCTAGAGCAGCAAGCTGCATGGCGGCGGAAAAGGCGGATCCCGGGTCCCGCCAGCCCAACAGGGCAGGCACGACGCGCATGTGCGCGGTCGAGGAAATCGGCATGAGTTCGGTTATGCCCTGGATCACGCCGAGAAACGCGACCTTGGCGTAGCCTAGAGCTACGAAGCCGGTGTCAACACCCTGGGCGCAAGCATCGGTCATCTTGAAACAGCCTCGTCGCGATGGTGATGGAAAGCGCCAATCGCACGGATCAGACCCGCCCGCCACCCCGTTCGCCCCGCCTGCCCAGATCGACTAAAATCTCTGATCAATTGACCACGGCGTGCCACGGGAGACAGAGACGATGCCCCAAACGACAGCTGAAAAACGACGAGCCTTCAGGGCGCTGCACCGGTCGGGATGCTTCGTCATACCCAACCCGTGGGATGTCGGGTCGGCGGTCGCCTTGCAGAGCCTGGGCTTCCCAGCCCTGGCGACGACCAGCGCCGGCATGGCGTGGTCAATGGGTAAGCCGGACAACAAGGTTTCCCTGGAAGAGGTGCTGGCCCACCTGACCGCCCTGGCGGGACGGGTCGATATTCCGCTCAACGCCGACTTCGAAAACGCCTTCGCCGACACGCCGGACGAGGTGGCCGCGAACGTTTTCCGGGCTGTGGCTACCGGCATCGCCGGCCTCTCGGTGGAAGACAGCACCGGAAACGCATCGGCCCCGCTCTATGATTTCGATCTGGCGGTGGCCCGGATATCGGCCGCCCGCGCGGCGATCGACGCGGCCGACCCCACGGTGATGCTCACCGCCCGTTCGGAAGGGTTCATCGCCGGCAGACCCGACCTTGCGGAAACTCTGAAACGCCTGACCGCCTACGCCGAGGCCGGCGCCGACTGCCTCTACGCGCCCGGTCTGCGCGAGGAAGGCCAGATCGATGAGGTGGTCAGGGCTGTGAATCCAAAGCCAGTGAACGTGCTGACTGCCGGACTGCCGGTGGCGACGCTGGCGGCGCTTGGGGTGAGGCGGATTAGCGTCGGGGGATCGCTGGCGCGAACCGCCTGGGGAGAATTTTTGAGGTCGGCGCGGGAAATCGCCATCGAAGGAACCTTCAGCGCCTTCAGCCGCGCCGCGCCCGGCGGCGAGCTCAATCGATTGTTTCAGGTCCCGGCCGGGGATAGCTGACCTTCAGGTGGGTTCTTCCGTTGGGATGAGGGGGTTCATGGGCAGGGGGCCCGCCTTGATGATATCGGCGTGCTCCCGTCGGCGCACGGCCTCGGAAATGTTCAGCCGTGTAAACAGACCGTCGGCAGCATGTTCGCGGACGGCCCGATCCCAATCCAGGGCCGCGCCGGTGAGCAGATTTTGCGCCTCTCCGGCATGCACGATCACCGAAACACCCGCCTCCTCGCGCGCATAGATGTAATTGCCGCCCATGGCCGACAGGGGATTTCCATCCCGAAAGCGGGTGAACCGGTAGACGGCGCCGGAGGCGCCTTTGACGTCGATAATATCTCTCATGGACTGTCCTTAAACTGTCGCGGGGCGCGCGTCGCCACGAAGCTGTGCGCGGCGCGCGGTGATCCAGGCCGCCGCCTCATGATACCCCACGACCGGCAAAAGCGCGAAATTACGAAATAGATAGTCGAACCGTTCATCGCGCAGCGTGGCGGACAGGTCGGGTATGACGGGACGATCACGCAGAGGCTTCACGACCACGACGCCATGATCGATGGCCAGCATCCTGAACTCGACGTCCGGGGACGCCAGCAACTCGAAGGCGACTTTCCACCCATCGCCTGTCCAACCGCGGGTGCGAATCTGTGGCACGTGCTCCTCGAGCCAGTCCCTGGGCAACATGTCGTGAATCGCGATCCAGCCCCCGGGCTTGAGGACGCGCAAGGCTCCGTCCAAATCTCGCCGCACCTGTTGATAAAGGTGCAGTCCATCAATGAACACCAGATCGAACCCCTCGCCGTCATAAGCCGACAAAAAGGCGTCGCTGGTCATGCGATGGGTGCCGCCACGACGGGGGTCGACACCTATTTTCTCGTCCGCCATGACGGCGTCGAAAAGATCGTTCCCCGCACAGCCGATCTCCAGATAGCGTGTATTTGGCTTATCGATCAGTAAAAGATTGGTGATTGCCATGCGATTGTAATGTATCTTATCCCATTCATAGGCAAATTTCCCCGCGAATTCGTTTATTTTATATCGATTTATGAGAATCCATTCTCGAATAATTGTATTTAGACTTATTTTTTTCTTTTTTATTGCCATGAGAACTCCAATTTATTATACGGTCTTCGATGTCACCCCGGCCACTGAATGGTCAGGGAACCGTTCTAGGGCAAGCGGCGTTAGGAGCTAAGCCCCACGGGGCAACACGGCGCGGCCCCGTCGCGGGGCATCGTTGAGACTGTTAAAAAAAAGCCGCATCTCGTCTGTAAGGGAACGGTCGACCGTCGATCGAATGATCGGCGAATTGGGGATCTGGACGACGTGAACACAATTTACGATTTGCTGACGATGGTGATCTTCGCGGGCCTGGTCGTGCTGTTCCTGCAACGTTCCACCGCCGCCGAGCCCCGGGACCATATGTATCAGTACGCTCCTCCCGCAATTGGCTGCGCCGTTGCGAACTGGGTGGGCAATCCGACCCCAAAAGGCCTCGGGCTGGACTGGTTGGCTGTTGTCATCATTCTCGCGGTCGTAGGCTACGTCTTGTATGTCTTGAAGCCTTTCAACCAAACCCTGTAGGGGTATCGCGGCCTCACCGCGCCCAGGATTGAACGCTTCGTTAGCCCGCGCCACCGGCGCATTTAGGGAAAAACATGAGCTGGATCGACGGACTTCTGCCCTGGCGCAAACCGACGCGTGTGCGGACGGCAAGCGAAGAAAAATATTTGTACCACACTGCCGGCGTATCACTTGCCGACAGGTCGCAAGATAGCGGCGACGCCTTTCCGCGATTCCAGGCCACCGCGGGCGACCAGGTTGACCCCAAGCGCTCAGATCGATTTGCGCTGATCAGATCCAGGCTGCGCAACGCCTACACCCCGGCGCAACCGGTCACCGACCGCCGGATGTTCGCCGGTAGGACCAAGTTGATGACCACCTTGATCCGTTCGATCGAGGATCAGCGGCTGCATACGGTGATCTACGGCGAGCGCGGTATCGGTAAGACCTCCCTGCTCCAGGTTCTGGCCAAATCGGCCGAGGATGCCCGGTATCTGGTGGTCTATGTCACCTGCGGAGCCCGGTCCGAATTCGATGAGACCTTTCGCGCCATCGCCGCGCGGATCCCGTTGATGTTTCACAGTGGGTTTGGCCCCACAAGCCGAGAAGGCGAGCGGGGCGACACCTTGCTGAGCCTGCTGGGTCCAGAGCCGGTCGGTGTCCGCAACGCCAGCGACGCCCTGGCGCGGATCGAAGGCACTCGGGTCCTGGTTATCCTCGACGAGTTTGATCGCGCCGAATCGGAGGACTTCCGCCGCGGCATCGCCGAACTTTTGAAAACCCTGTCCGACCAGTCGGTTCGGGTTCAGATGCTGATCGCCGGCGTCGCCGCAAACCTGACCGAACTGATCGCCAATGTGCCGTCCATCCAGCGCAACGTGTTCGCCCTACGGGTCCCGAAGATGACGCCGGCAGAGGTCCGCAGCATCGTCAAGAACGGCGAAACGATCAGCGACCTTCAGTTCGAAGAGCCCGCCATCCAGGCGATCGTCGCGCGGTGCATGGGCTTTCCCTATCTGGCGACCCTGCTCAGCCACCGCTCGGCTCTGGTGGCCGTCGATGCCGGCCGGCTGACCGTCAATGGCGATGATGTCGGCATGGCCACCGAAGAGGCGGTCGAAGAGTTCAAGGGTCGGGTCTCGCGGCGCTCACAGCTTCAGATCGACGGTTTGGTCAAGCGGGGGCAACTTGCCGTACTCGGAGCTCTGGCGGGAGCGGCTCAAAGCACCGGAGGCTGGTTCAACGTCGAGGACATAACCTCGGTGCACGCCGAGGCGTCCTCGATCCAAGACGCCCAGGCCACCGTGGAAAGCCTAGCCAAGAACCATGTGTTGATCGAGGTCGGCGACGACGGCTTCGGGCAGGGCTACCGGTTCCTCGAACCGACGGTTCCGGTCTATCTGTGGCTTCTGGCGGCGCGGGGTCAATATTTCGACCATCAGCATCCGGCGCTGGAATCCGTCGCAGGCTGACCTCGCCCCCCGGCGATCCGCTCGCGGCCGGCGCATCGCCGTGACCCTTTGTAAAGGTTGAGATCGTGGCCCCAGTAAAGCTGATACGCCCGCGCCGGTTCGGCGATGACCGGGGCTGGTTTGTCGAGACCTACAACAGCGAGAAATACGCCCGGCTGGGCGTGAGCGTTCAATTCCAACAGGACAATCACTCTCTGTCGCGTAGCCCCTGGGTTTTGCGTGGGCTGCATTTCCAGACTCCGCCTCGCGGTCAGGACAAGCTTGTCCGGTGCATCCGGGGCCGGATTTGGGACGTGGCCGTGGATGTTCGCAAGCAGTCTCCGACCTTTGGCCAGTGGGTGGCCGCCGAACTGAGCGCCGAAAACGGCCATCAGCTGTTCGTGCCGGTGGGCTTCGCTCACGGGTTCCTGACCCTCGAGCCCGACACCGAGGTGGAATATAAGGTCAGCGATCTTTACGCACCGGAGTGCGACGGTGGTCTGATCTGGAATGACCCGACCCTGGCTGTCGCGTGGCCGCTAGGGGGCGCGGCCCCGGTATTGTCCGACAAAGACGTCCGCCTCCCGGCCCTGGCAGATTTCGATAGCCCGTTCGTCTACGACGGCGATCCGCTGTCTCCCCTCCCGTCAGAGCCCCCGATCCCCTGAACATGACCCAAACCCGTAAGCGAATCCTCGTCACCGGCGGGGCCGGATTCATAGGTTCGGCCCTGGTGCGGCACCTGATCGAAAACACCGAGCATCAGGTGCTGAACGTCGACAAGGTGACCTACGCGGGCAACCTCGCCTCGCTGCAAGGCGTGGCGACGAGCAACCGCTACACCTTCCTGGAGGCCGACATCTGCGACGCCGTCGCCATGAGAGCGGCGATCACGGACTTCCGCCCCGAAGTGGTGACCCATCTGGCGGCCGAATCACATGTGGATCGGTCGATCGACGGACCGGCGGCGTTCATCGAAACCAATATCGTCGGCACCTTCGTTCTGCTCTCGGCGGTGCTGGACTATTGGAAGGGTCTGCAAGGCGCCGCACGCGAAGGCTTCCGCTTCCACCACATCTCGACCGACGAGGTGTTCGGATCGCTCGGGGCGGAAGGCTTTTTCACCGAGACCACGCCCTATTCGCCCCGCTCTCCCTATTCGGCGTCCAAGGCGTCGTCCGACCATCTGGTGCGAGCCTGGCAGGAGACCTACGGCCTGCCGACCCTGATCACCAACTGCTCCAACAACTACGGCCCCTATCATTTCCCCGAAAAGCTGATCCCGCTGATCATCATCAAGGGCCTGGCCGGCGAGCCGCTGCCAATCTACGGCAGGGGCGACAATGTTCGCGACTGGCTGTTCGTCGAAGACCACGTCCGGGCCCTGACCCGGGTGTTCGAGACCGGGACGCCGGGGGAAAGCTACATCATCGGCGGCAGGGCGGAACGGACCAACCTGGAGGTGGTTCAGCGCATCTGCGCCACCCTCGACCGCCTGCGCCCGCGCGCCGACGGCAAGGCCTATGAAAGCCAGATCACCTATGTCACCGACCGGCCGGGGCATGACCAGCGCTATGCGATCGACCCGACCAAGCTGGAACGGGAGCTTGGCTGGGCGGCTCAGGTGACGTTCGACGAGGGTATCGAGGCGACGACGCGTTGGTATCTGGACAACGAGTGGTGGTGGCGGCCGATCCAGGCCGGAACCTATTCCGGCGAACGGCTGGGCGTGAAGACAGCCTAGTCTATGCACATTTGGGGGATTTCTCGGCGATGAAGGGCATAATTCTAGCCGGGGGTTCAGGTACGCGCCTGCATCCGGCAACCTTGGCGATCAATAAACAGCTACTGCCGATCTACGATAAACCGATGGTATATTATCCGATGTCGGTGCTGATGCTGGCCGGCATCCGGGAGATCCTGATCATCTCCTCACCCGAAGCCATCGACAACTACCGGCGCCTGTTCGGCTCTGGCGAACAGTTCGGGCTCAGCGTCGCCTATGCGGTGCAACCCAGC
>JAYTXV010000290.1:0-2491 GCA_043742805.1 Caulobacteraceae bacterium
GCCGCGGCGATGATGGTCCTGCTCGGTGTCGCGCCGGCCCTGGCCAAGCCCCTGCCGTCGGGCGGGTTGACCCGACAGGAGGTCGCCGCCTGGCTGGAAGGCAAGGGCTACGACGCGGAGATTCACACCGACGACGGCGGCAAGGAGGTGATCATCACCTCGAAAGTCTCGGACGTGAACTACGACATCTACTTCTACGGCTGCATCCGCGACCGCTGCGCCTCGGTGGAGTTCCTCGCCGGCTGGACGCCCGCCGACACCATCACCCTGGCCGAACTCAACGCCTGGAACGCCAAGCGCCGGTACGCCTTCGGCTACCGCGACGACGAGGGGAACCTGTGGGTCCAGATCGACATCGACCTGGCGCCGGGCGGGTCCTGGGAACTGTTCGACGCCAGCCTTAGCCGCTGGGGCGGCCAGGTGGCGTCGTACAAGAGCTTCATCGACAGCGGCGGCAACGTCGAGTGAACGTCTAACGCCGGTCCTCAAGCATCATCCGCGCCGCCTTCTCGGCGATCATCATGGTCGGGGAGTTGGTGTTGCCCGAGGTGATCCGGGGCATGACCGAGGCGTCGGCGACGCGCAACCGTTCGACCCCGCGCACGCGCAACCGCTGGTCGGTCACCGCCATGGGGTCGGAGGCCAAGCCCATTTTGGCCGTACCGACCGGATGAAAGATAGTCGTGCCGAGGGCTCGGGCGGCGGCCAGGAGGTCGTCGTCGGAGGTCGCGCCGGCGCCGGGCCTGTGTTCCTCCGGCAAGAAGCGTTGCAAAGGTGGCCGGGCGACGATCCGCCTGACGAGGCGCAGAGACTCCACCGCCACACGCTCGTCTTCCGGCGTCGAGAGATAGTCCGGCTGGATGATCGGCGCGGACTCCGGGTTCAAATCCGCCGCGTGGATCGATCCTCGGCTGGTCGGGCGCAGGTTGCAGACACTGATGGTGATCGCGCCGAAGGCGTGCAGCGGCTCGCCGAACCGGTCCAGGGACAGCGGCTGGACGTGGAACTGGAGATTCGGGGTCTCCTGATCCGATGAGGACTTCGTGAAGGCCCCCATCTGCGAGGGCGCCATCGACATCGGCCCACGACGTAGCAGCGCGTATTCCAGCGCCATCAGCGGCCGGCGCCAGATCGAGGCGTAAAGAGTATTCATCGTCGGTACACCCGTCACCCGGTAGTAAGGACGGATTTGCAGATGATCCTGCAGGTTCTCACCGACGCCCGGCGCATGGCTGACGGTTTCGACGCCAAGCGCGGAAAGCCGCGCGCCGTCGCCGACGCCCGACAGTTCAAGCAGCTTTGGCGTATTCACCGCGCCCGCCGCCAGCACCACCTCTCCGTCCGCGCGGGCCTCGAACTTCCGGCCGTCCCTGGTCCAGGCGACACCGACCGCCCGGCCGTCCTCGATCAGCACCCGGGTGACATTGACACCAGTCTCAAGTTTCAGATTGCGCCGCTTCAGCACTGGCTTCAGAAACCCCCGCGCCGCGCTCCAGCGCCATCCGGCCTTTTGGTTGACCTGGAAATAGCCGGCGCCGGAGTTGTCGCCGCCGTTGAAGTCATCCACCCGGGGGATACCCTCGAGGGCCGCCGCCTCGGCGAAGGCGTCCAATACCGCCCAGCGCATCCGCGGATGCTCGACCCGCCACTCGCCACCGGCCGCGTGCAGCGGCCCGACCGGAGCGATGTGGTCTTCCTGGGCCATGAACAGCGGCAGCACATCGTCCCAGCCCCAGCCGGTCAAGCCCAGCTGTCGCCAGCCTTCATAGTCGGCCGCCTGGCCGCGCATGTAGATCATCGCGTTGATCGCCGAGCAGCCGCCGATCACCCTACCGCGCGGATAGGCCAGCTTTCGCCCGCCCAGGCCAGGAATGGCCTGGGTCTCGAACATCCAGTCGGCCCGGGGATTGCCGATCGAGAACAGATAGCCGACCGGGATGTGGAACCAGATCCAGTTGTCGTCGCCCCCTGCCTCCAGCACCAGCACCCGCTTTCGGGGATCAGCTGACAGCCGGTTGGCCAGCACGCAGCCGGCCGAGCCTGCCCCGACGATGATATAATCAAATGTCTCGGCCATTGGCGCGGGGCTACAACCCGGCGATCAGATGGGCAAAGACCAGTGTGGTGCGATCTTCAAGATAGGGGCCGATGAGTTGGGCCCCGATCGGTAGTCCCGCCGACGTCTTGCCGATCGGGACGGCGGTGGCGGGTAGATTGGCCAGCGTCGCCAAGCCCGGCCAGACCAGTTGATCGGCGAACGGGGTTACCTTGCCGTCGATCGTCAGAGTGCGGCCAGCCCAATCGCTGTCCTTGTGCTCGAACGCCACCACCCCCAGCGTCGGGGCGATCACCACGTCGAACGCCTCGAACAGCGCCCCCCAGCGTCGGCGTATCGCCAGTTGGCCGTCCAGGGCGGTCATGTAAGCGTGGGCGTTCATGAGGTTGGGCGCCGACGGACCGCCGCGCGACATGGCGGTCATCAGTATCCCCA
>JAYTXV010000291.1:0-3736 GCA_043742805.1 Caulobacteraceae bacterium
AGCGCGAAAAAATCCAGGTCACCGGCGAGGACGCCCGCGAGGGCCTGACCTGCGTGCTTTCCATCAAGCTGCCTGACCCGAAGTTCTCATCCCAGACCAAGGACAAGTTGGTGTCCTCCGAGGCCCGGCCCGCGGTGGAGGGACTGGTCAACGAGGGCCTCAGCCAATGGTTTGAGGAGCACCCCAACGAGGCAAAACAGGTGATCTCCAAGATCGCCGAGGCCGCCGCGGCCCGCGAGGCGGCTCGCAAGGCCAGGGACCTGACCCGGCGAAAGTCGGCCTTGGACATCTCGTCCCTGCCCGGCAAGCTGGCGGACTGCCAGGAGCGCGATCCGGCCAAGTCGGAGATCTTCATCGTCGAAGGCGATTCGGCCGGCGGTTCGGCCAAACAGGCTCGCAACCGCGAAAATCAAGCCGTGCTGCCGCTGCGCGGCAAGATCCTCAATGTTGAGCGGGCGCGGTTCGACAAGATGCTGGCGTCCGACCAGATCGGCACTCTGATAACCGCGCTGGGGGCCGGGATCGGTCGCGACGATTTCGACATCGAGAAGATCCGCTATCACCGCATCGTGGTGATGACCGACGCGGACGTCGATGGCGCCCATATCCGCACCCTGTTGCTCACCTTTTTCTACCGCCAGATGCCGCAGGTGATCGAACGCGGCTATCTCTATATCGCCCAGCCGCCACTCTATAAGGCCAGCAAAGGCAAATCCTCGCGCTACCTCAAAGACGATACCGAGATGGAGTCGTTCCTGGTCGATGAGGGCCTTGATGGGGCCGAACTCGATCTGGCCTCCGGCGAGCGCATGACGGGCAAGGACCTGGCAGAACTCACCCAGACCGCCCGCCAGGCCAAGGCCAATATCGAACGCCTGTCGGCCCGCGCTCCGGCCTTCGCGATCGAGCAGGCCGCGCTCGGCGGGCTGCTCGGCAACTCGGACGATATGGTCGAGGGCGCGCGGCGCCTGGACCTCTATGCCGAAGAGGGGGACGGCGCCTGGTCGGGTGAGGTCGCCCTGGGCGGCGGCTATGTGTTCCAGCGCATCAAGCGCGGCGTGTCCGAGAAAATCGTGCTCGATGACCAGATGCTCCACTCGGCCGACGCCCGTCGCCTGGCCGAGCGCGCCAGCAAGCTGTCGGAGACCTTCTCCGGCCCGGCGAACTTCCGCCGCCGTGATCGCACGCACACCGTGCGTGGGCCGCTGGACCTGGTGTCGGCGGTGTTCGAATCGGGCCGTCGGGGCCTGGCAATCCAGCGCTACAAAGGTCTGGGCGAGATGAATCCCGAACAGCTTTGGGAAACCACCCTGGACCATAACGCCCGCACCCTGCTGCAGGTCAGGGTGAACCACGCCGATGACGCCGACGATCTCTTCACCCGCCTGATGGGTGATCTGGTCGAACCGCGCCGCGAATTCATCCAGGAAAACGCCCTGGACGCTGAGGTCGACGTCTAGCGGCGGGAGCTCACGACAGCCGGCTGGGGCCTGGGGTTGAGAAATCTGGAAAGACCGGTATAAGGAACTTTCCAGTGTGTGGATGGCGCTCGCCAGTCGAGTGTTTCATTCAATCAATCCGCGCCTGGGCTACCCTCCGTTCTGATCGCGACGTCCGGGTTGAACCGATCCTTTAGCGATAAGACGTAACGCTGCGCGGGCCTCTAAACTTTGCCCGCCGGGAGCAGCTTAGCGCTATTCATTGGAACATGATTGTCTACTGTCTTCAAACTCTGTGTTGCTGGAATGCTGACCATTTCAATGCTGGTGGTCTCCAGAGGGCTCGCCGCTCCAACACCCAATCCAGATAGCAGCGGCCCAAGGGTTCAGGCCGCCGCCGCTGACGCGCCGCCCGAGCCACCGCCACAAGCCATACCGCTCCCACCTCAAATCCATCCGATCGTCTCGACGACCGATATGACCCTCCCGACGTCCAGGCGGCTGACCGCCGTCAGCCTGCAAGACATGGTGACGATCCAGGCCGCCCATCCCCGGCCCATGGGGCTTGACACCAACTGCCTGGCCAGAACGGTGATGAAGGAGGCCTCTAACCAGACCCTGCGCGGACAGCTGGCGGTGGCTCAGGTCGTTCTCAATCGGATGAAATCCGCGACCTATCCCAAGAGCGCCTGCGCCGTGGTCGGACAACACGGGCAATTTGCCCCTACCGACGCCAGTCTGGAGCACAGACGGTCAAAGCCCTGGGATACGGCGGTCGCGATCGCCACCATCGCTCAGGACAACCGCGTGGCTCAGGTGGCGCCGGGAGCGCTGTTTTTCCACGCCACCTATGTCAGCCCCTCGTGGAGCCAGACCCGTGAACGGATTGCCCAGATCGGCGATCACGTGTTCTACCGCTGATCGGCGACGACTTCGAGCACGGCCGCGCCATAGCGGTCGAGCTTGCCCTGTCCGACACCGTTGATCGCCGACAGCACCTCTCGGTCGCCAGGCTGGGCGCGGGCGATGTCGGCCAGGGTCTGATCGTGAAAGATCACATAGGGCGGCAGACCCTGGCGGGCCGCCTCGGCCCGGCGCCACGCCCGCAACGCGTCAAATAAGGCGAGGGCCTCGCCGGCCAAATCGGCCGCCGCTTCGCCGCGGCGTTTGGGCCGGCCGGAGCGAGTGGTTGAATCGAGCGCCTCGGGCGCCTGCAGGACGGTCAGCCGCCGCTCGCCGCGATAGACCGCGCGCACCGCCTCTGGATCGGCCAATCCGATCAACGGCCGGCCGTCATTGGGCTGTTCCACCAGGAGCCCCTCGAACAGCAGCTGATCGATCAGTTCGCGCCAACCCGCTGGGCTGAATTCGCGGCCGACACCAAAGGTCGACATCGCCGCTTCGGATTCACTGACGCCCTTGGTCTTGCCCAGCAGGTGCTCGACGATCCGCCCCCGACCGAAACGGCCGCCCAAGCGATGCACCGCCGACAGGGCCTTCTGGGCGGCCTCGGTGACCTCCACTCCTCGCGGCGGGTTCACGCAACGATCGCACTGGCCGCAAGGCTCGGCGCTGGTCTCGCCGAAATAGCGCCGCACCGCGACGGCGCGGCAGGTAGGCCCCTCAAGCATCGCATAAAGCTGGCGCACCTTGCGCATCTGCACCTGGGCGACGGCCTCGGGCATGTCGCGTCGGCGGATGCGCTCTAGGGCCCAGCTCATGTCGCCGGAGCCATAGAGGGTGATCCCTTCGGCCGGGTCGCCATCGCGCCCAGCGCGACCGATCTCTTGCCAATAGGCCTCAATGGCTCCCGGCGGATCGGCATGGATCACGAAACGTACGTCCGGCTTGTCGATTCCCATACCGAAAGCGATGGTGGCCACCATGACCGCCTCGTCCTCGGCCAGGAACCAGCTCAAACGGTCGTGGCGCACCGATTTGTCGAGGCCGGCGTGATAGGCCTTGGCCGTTACGCCTTCATCGGCCAGGCGGTCGGCGAGCTTCTCCGCCCCGTCTCGCGAGCCGCTGTAGACAATGCCGGAGCGGCCCGGCCGGGCCTTGATCAAGGCTGCCACCCGGTCGTGGGGTTTGGCGCGCTTGCGCTCGGCCGACAGGATAAGTTCCGGGCGCTCGAAGCTGGCGACGAATTCAGCGGCGCCCTCCAGCCGCAGTTCGGTGCGGATGTCGGCGCGGGTCCGGGCGTCGGCGGTGGCGGTGACCGCCAGGCGAGGAACCCCCGGAAACAGGTCCGCCAGACGTCCCAGCGCCCGGTATTCGGGGCGAAAATCATGACCCCA
>JAYTXV010000292.1:0-8840 GCA_043742805.1 Caulobacteraceae bacterium
GGTCATGAACGCTTCCAGATTGAGTGTGGGAGTGTAGGGGCTAAGTTAGCCGACGGAATGGATCAGAGCCGTCCCAACCGCGGGCGGCGTCTCGCATCACCGCAAAGAACGCGCGACTGCCGGGGCCGGGCTTGAGGATTTCGACCATCGTTCCGGGGCCGCCGCCAGTGTCAACGTAGATCACTTCGCCGCCGCCCGCCACCAGGCCTTCCTGGGCCACGACGGCGCCGGACCCGGCGCAGACGGCGCGGGCGTGGGTCATGTCGTCGACCAGAATGCAGACATGCTGCAGACCCTCATGGCCCTCGTCGCGCCATGCCTTGTAGATCGACGGTGCGTCATTGTGCTGGCGGATCAATTCGATCTGCATGTCGCCCCAGTAGCCAAGCGCCATGGAAAAATCGATGTCGGAAGGCGCGCCGCGATATTCCAAGCCCTCCAGCTTGATGTGGTCGAGGGCGAAGAACGGGCCGGCGCCCAGCACTTCGATCCAGTATTTCAGCGCGGCGTCGAAATCGGCCGGCACATAGGCCAGTTGCATGATCTCGCCGAGGTCGGCGATCCTGGGTGCGCGGGTCATTCGGCGGCTTCTCGCAGGGCCGCCTTCGCGACGGCTACCGGCGGCAACGGCATGCCGATGGCGGCGGAGAGCGCCCGGTGAACATTCTGCAGGCTGAGTTCCTGGCGTCCGTATACCACGCTGGACCCGGGCGGGAGGGCGATCAGGTTCCGATAGCCTTCGGCGGAGACTACATAGTCCTCGGTGCGGACCACATGGGCGGTGGCGTCCCAGGCGTCCTCAACCTCCTTGCGGTGCTCGTCGTTCTTCACTCCGCCCGGTGCGTAGATGGTCTTGTAGGTCTTGGTTTCGCCCGGGGTTTCGCCGGGAAAGTGACGGAAGGTGGTATAGTATCGCTTGCCGGGAGAAACGCTGCCTGCGAATAGGATGGTATTGGGAAAAATGTAGTGGATGCCGCCGAGGGCGTCATCGACGCCCCACTCCGCTTCGGGTCGATCGGCCCAGCTCTCCATGTCCCGCGAGACGAACAATACGCGGTGGTGCGGTCCGAAACTGTCATAGACGGTGATGTCGCTACGAAAGTAGGGCGCCAGGGTCTGTTTGTGCAGGGCCGCGAAATGATAACCCTCGCCATAGGTGTCGAGGGCGTACTTCCAGTTGGATGCCACGGGCAGTACGCCGTCCTTGACCCGCTCGGCATTTCCCAGTTTCAGCAGTTCGAGTTGAGGCCCGAAGTCGCCGAGATGGGCGTCGATGTCCATCGTTGAGCCGGGCGTCGCCTGGACGAACACCAAGCCGTAACGTTCGGCGGCGGGCACGGCGATCAGATGATCACTTTGGGTCAGGACGCTGGCGCCGTCCTCGTCGATGAACCTTTCCGCCTCCGGGACAGCGGCCAGCTTGCCATCGACGGCGTACGACCAGCCGTGGAACCAGCAAGTGAACAGGCTAGCCTTGCCTTCAGTCTCGCGGACCAACCGCGCGCCACGGTGCAGACAGATGTTCAGGAAGGCGCGCACCTCGCCGTCGCGACCGCGAACCACGACGATCGGAACGCCGGTCTCGTCAAAGGTGCGGTACTGACCAGGCTCCCGAATTTCGTTCGACAGACAGGCGACCACCGGTGTCTCGCGAAACAGGACCTTGCGTTCGGCGGCGTGCCGGGCGGGGTCGGTATAGACCGAGACGTCGTTGCGCATCGCCGCCGGGGCCAGATCGCTGGTTCCACGGCGGATGTGTTCGACGATGCGGCGTCCCAGCCCTAGCCTCGTCAGGTGCAGGCGTTCGTCGGAGGGTTCTGTCATGCCGTGCTCCTTTGTCGCTCGCGATCCCGATAGGATCAGGCGTAGCCGAAGACCGCCCTGGCCGCCGCTTCGATCCGGCGGGGATTGGGCATGTATTCGTCTTCAAGGTTGGGGGCGAAGGGGACCGGGGTATGGGGGCAAGTCACCTTGCCGATTGGCGCCTTGAGCGAGCGAAAGCCCTTTTCGGCCACCATCGAGGCGATATCGGCGGCCAGGCCGCAACGCGGCGGGCTTTCGTCGATGATCACGAGACGGCCGGTCTTGGCGACGCTTTCCAGGATCGCGTCCTCGTCCAGCGGGGAAGTGGTACGCGGGTCGATCACCTCGACGCTGATTCCGTCGGCGGCCAGCGTCGCGGCCACTGCCATCGCCCTTGGAACCATGGCGCCGAAAGCGACGAAAGTCAGATCCTTGCCCTCGCGAACGATGTTGGCTTCGCCGAAGGGAACCCGGTAGGCCTCGTCCGGAACCTCGCCCTCCATGCCGTAGAGCAGCTTGGATTCCATGAAGATCACCGGATCGTCATCGCGAATGGCGCTGATAAGCAGGCCCTTGGCGTCGTAGGGATTGGCGGGCATGACGACTTTGAGGCCGGGCACCATGGTGAACAGCGGATGCATCGTCTGGCTGTGTTGGGCGCCGCCGCGCAGGCCGGCGCCAATGGCGGTGCGGATCACCATCGGGGTCTTGGCCTTGCCGCCGAACATGTAGCGGAACTTGGCGGCCTGATTGTAGATCTGGTCGAAACAGACGCCGACGAAATCGACGAACATGATCTCGGCCACCGGCCGCATGCCGGTCACCGCCGCGCCCGAGGCGGCGCCGATGATCGCGCTCTCGCTGATCGGGGTATCCAGGACCCGCTCGGGACCGAATTCGGTGTAGAGGCCCTTGGTCAGGCCGAACACGCCGCCGACCCCTCCAGTGTCTCCGGAAGCGCCATTGCCGCCGGCCACATCCTCACCGATGATGATCACATCGGGATCGCGGCGCATTTCTTGCCGGAGGGCCTCGTTGATCGCTTGGCTGTAGGTCTTCTTTGACATTTCAATACCTGACGTAGACGTCTGTTTCGAGGGTGCTGATGCTGGGGCGGTCGGCGGCCATAGCCTTTCCGACCGCGTCCTCCACCTCGGCCAGCACCTCCTGCTCGATGGTGTCGAGATCGGCATGATCAAGCACGCCGGCCTCGGTGACGCCGGTGCGGAAGCGCGGCAGCGGATCGTTGGCCCTGGCCTGAACGAGTTCCTCCGGGAGGCGATAGCCCTGAGGATCACCGATGAAGTGGCCGAGAAAGCGCGAGCAGACGATCTCCAGAGCGTAAGGACCTTCTCCGGCCCGGCCACGCTCAAGCGCCCGGCCCATGGCCTGGTGGACGGCGAAGAAATCCGATCCGTCGACCACTTCGGCTGGCATGCCGAAGCTCTTGGCCCGCTCGGCGATCGACGGGGCGCCGACCGCATAGCTGGCGGCGGTGTGTTCGCCATAGCCGTTGTTCTCGAAAGCGAAAATGGCCGGCACGCCGAGCACCACCGCCATATTCAGGGCCTCGAAGGTGGTGCCCTGGTTGGAAGCCCCGTCGCCGGAGAACGCCACGGCCACTTTGCCGGTCTTTTTCAGTTTCTGGGTCAGGGCCGCGCCCACCGCGATCGGTGGAGAGCCGCCAACGATGGCGTTGGCGCCCAGCATGCCCTTGGACATGTCGGCGATGTGCATGGAGCCGCCCTTGCCGCCGCAGAGGCCGCCTTGCTTGCCCATGATCTCCAGCATCATGCCGTGGACGTCGCAACCCTTGGCGATGCAGTGACCATGACCGCGGTGGGTCGAGCCGATATAGTCGTCGTTGCCTAGATCGAAACACACTCCAACACCTGAAGCCTCCTGGCCGAGATACACGTGGGCGAACCCTGGGATGTTGCCGAGAGCGAACTCCTTGGTCACCCGCTCCTCGAAGGTGCGGATGGTGAACATGCTTCGATAGGCCCGCTTCAGATCGTCTCGACTTAGCTGCATGGCAGGGGCTCCTTATGGTCAGGGCGTCAGTCGGCGCCGCGTCCGCCGTCGACGGTAAGCTCGATACCGGTGACGTGGGCGCTCTCGTCGCTGAGCAGGAAGAGGATGGCGTCGGCCATGTAACGGGGCAAGCCGATTATTTTCAGTGGCGTATCCGCTGCGAAGGCGTCGGCGAGGGCTGGATCATCCCCGAACTGGCTAGTGATCATCGGCGTCCAGATTACGCCCGGATGCAGGGAATTGACCCGGATTGACGGTTTCATGGCGGCCCCCTCAAGGGCGGCGGTTTTGGTGAGGCCGGTCACGGCACCCTTCGTGGCGCAATAGGCGGTGGCGCCAGGGAAGCCGACCTGACCCATCAAGGAGGACACCATAACGATCGCGCCTGATGCTCCCGAACGGGCGATCGCCTCAAAGCCCATCTTCACACCCAAAAACGCGCCGAGCACATTGACGTCGAAGATCCCCTGAAAGTCGTCTTCGGTGGTGTCCGCCAGGGGTTTGACGAAGAACGCTCCGGCATTGTTGACCACGCCCCTGACCGGGCCAAGTTCAGATTCGGTCCTGGCGATCACCTCGCGCCAGTCGGCCTCATTGGCGATATCGTGCCGTACGAAGATCGCATCGCCGCCATCGTCGGCGATCTGATCGACAATTGCGGCGCCATCGGCGGCGTCGCGTCCCGTACAGGCCACCTTCGCCCCCTCGCGAGCGAGAAGTCGCGCGGTTTCCCGGCCGATCCCCTTGGTCGCGCCGGTGACGATGATCACTCGACCTGCCAGGCGCCGGCTCATTGGACCATCCTTCCGCCGTCGATCACCAGATCGGCGCCGGTCATGAAGTGAGCCCGATCGGACGCGGCGAAGGCCACGCCGGCGGCGATGTCGGCGTCCGTGCAGGCGCGACCCAGCGGGGTCTCGCCCGAGCCAGGCAGCACAATATTGACTCTTATGCCCTCCGGCCCAAGCTCTAAAGCAGCGGACTTGGTCAGAAGCCGAAGACCTTGACGCAGGGCGTCAAACGACCGCTGACCATCTGAGGGGGCGGCGACGAACACCACCGCGCCGCCGACGCCCTTGGCGCGAATAGCCGCGACATTGGCTTTGAGCGCGAAATAGGCGGTTTTAAGTTCGCTCCCCAGCCTCTCGGAAACGGCGCCAGCGGTGGTCGATACAAAGCCTTCGACACCCCAGGCCTGAGTGACAAAGACCAGGATGTCCAAATCCTGGCTGTCACCCTGTTCCGAGGTCACCGCGATACCGTCTGGAGCAAGGGCCGCCGCTATTGCCGCTTCCAGCATGGGTGTCGCGCCAATGACCCTGGCCAGACGGCGGGAGGCGGCGGACTCTTCCTTCATCGACCGGCCTCCCTCATTCTGGTTCGTTACGCTTTCGGGCCGGCGTTCAGCGGCTTACCCAGTCCAAGCACTGATCGGATTTCCCGCTATAAAAGTCAAGAACGACGGTTTAAATCGATGATGCTGGTTTCTGGCGCCAACCGTCGCCTCAGAACTTCACCTGTAGTTCACCCAGTATGGTGCGCGGGTCGCCCCAGCCGTGGAAGAATACGCTGGGCAGGGTGTTGCTATAGTAGACCACGCCCGTGAGGTTCTTGGCCGAGATTACCAGCGTGTAGCGGCTCCAGCCGTAACTGGCCGACATGTCGAGCAGACCGAAGGGCCGTTGATAGTCGGGCGCGCCGGCCAAGAAGGCGAAGATGTATTTGTCGGTCCATTTATAGCCGATGTTGAGGCCGAGCTTGCCCGGTCCGATGGCCCTGACATAGTCGCCGCGGAGGGAGAAGTTATAGGGTGCGACCCGCTCCAGCGAAGTTCCCGTCAAGTCGTACGTCGTGCCGGGCGCGCCTGCGGTGGCGTTGGCGTTGACGGGGGACTCGACGCCCGGAACCTTGCCTTGGGTGACCTTGGCGTCTTGATAGCCGCCGTTGGCGCTGAGCGTCATGCCGCGTATTTGCGCGGGGCGGTAGGCCACCTCGATCTCCACCCCCTTGATCTCGACCTTCGGAATGTTAACGATGTAGGTATTGGTGCCGGATCCGTAGCCGGGTGTGAGGACGACCTGGCCTTGCTGGTGGTTGCTGTCCTCGTTGATGAAACCTGCGAGATTCACCGTAAGTTGATTTTCGAAGAAGCTGTTCTTGGAGCCGATCTCGTAGGATGTGTCGGTCTCGGGATCAAATGTCGAGTAATTTGCCTTAGGATTAGACGGGTCATAGTTGCTTTGGGATGGAATTTGCTCCGACAGCGTGCTGCGCGGCGATAGGCCACCAGATCGAAACCCGACCGAGCGGTCGACATAAACCATATTGTTGTCGGTAATCTTGTAGTCGACGGTGAATTTACTCAGCACCTTGCTGGCGTGTTTGCTGCCAGGGAAATTGATCAAGGGGATATTCACGGGGCCTATGGCCGGTGTTCCGCCGGCTGCGGGGATATAGAGCAAGTTGTAGGCGTTGTGGAAGTTGGTGTTCTCGTCGATGTACCGGAAGCCCCCACTTACATGGAGCCTATCGGTGATGTTGAAGATGATGTTGCCGAATACGGATTTACTCTCGGTCACGTCGCTTGAAATTTGGTTGATCAAAGGTGCGGTTACGGGCACGCCAGGAGCAAGTGTCCGGGTCAGCTGAACCGCCGAGATGTCGTCGTGGAAGTAGTAGCCGCCAATCAGCACCTTGGCGCGATTGCCGAAATCGTGGGTAAGACGCAGCTCCTCGGTGAGCTGGTCGTATTTCTGCGGCCGCGAGGTATGCAGGAAAGGCAGCAGCGGATTGCCGATCACATTACAGGGCTTGCCGCCAAGCGTCGAGTGCGCGCAGCTGCCGTCGAAATCCTGTTCGGCGTCGTCGTTCTCTTTCATGAAGGCGGTGACCGAACTGATTTGGCCGATCGGCGAACTGTAGTTCAGATTGAGGCTATAGATCTGCGAGGTTAGCAGGTTGCGGTCTGGATAGTCGTTGGCCACCTGATAGGGGCCAAGCGGCACCGTGACACCCGGGATGTAGGGCGAACCGTATTGGTTGAAGCTCAGGCCGGAATTGGCGAAAAGTTTCGCGGTCAGGACGTCGCCCAGGGCGACCGGAGTCCCCTGGCCATCCTGGTGCGCAAGGGTCAGACCAAACAAGACATCGAGTTTAGGCGTGACATTCCAATCGAACTGCAGGTTGCCGGTGGTCAGTTCGTTGCGGCCGTAGGCGGTGTCACCGGTGTAGATATTGTTGAGGAAGCCATCGCGCTGTTGATGCGACACGGAGACCTTCAGACCGGCCGTGGAGCCAACCGGGGCATTGGCCACCGCCTTCTCGATATTCTGGTTGTAGTCGCCATAACCGACATCGAGATCGAGGCCCCAGGCGTGCGTCGGCTTGGTGCGGTGAATGTTGATCACCCCGCCGATCGAGTTTCTGCCATAAAAGATGCCGGAGGGGCCACGGTCCACCTCGACGGAAGACACATCGAACGGGTCGACCAGCTGGCCGAAATTGGTGCCGATGACCACGTCATCGATGATCAGTTCGACCGCCGGGTTCTGGCCCTTTTCGACGTCCGAATAGCCGAGGCCGCGGACGTAGATCGCTGAAGTGCCGGGACCAGCCCCGGTGCGGCCGATGTCGACGTTCGGTGCAAAGCCACTCAGATCCTCAAGGGTCCGGGGCTTCAGGGTTTCAAGCTGCTTGGCGGAGATCGCCGTGATGGCAGAGGGCACATCCTGAAGTTTTTCAGACACCCGCCGGGCGGTGACGATAACTTCCTCTGGAGCGGCGGGACCGCTGTTTGGCGCTTTGTCGTCCGCCAGCGCGGGTATGACGCCGATCAAGGTGATCGCCGAGCCGGCAAGCAGCGAGAGACGCAGGCGTGAGTGTAATGACATCGTTGGAAATCCTCCCCGGGGCAGACCCGCGTCTGTCGCGCAGGCACATTTGGCGGGAAAATGCCCGCGCCCGAAGAAAAGTCAAGGCTGTTGGTTTAAGTCGGGCGCGGAGGTTTTTACGATTGCGCGCGAAAAAAGTCGTTGGTGATTGTTAAGAGCATGCGCAGTCATTTATATCCGGCGCAGAGCGCGGTCACGGCGCCGACCGAGAAGGGGAGAAAGGTTCATGGCTGACAGTGATCGACTGGCCGGCAAGGTGGTGCTGATCTCGGGCGCGGCCAGCGGCATCGGCGCGGCCACGGCCAGATTGTTTGTTGAGCGCGGCGCCCGGGTGGCGATAGGCGATATTCAGACAGACAGCGGACAATCCCTCGCGGGGTCCCTGGGCGAGCGGGCGTTTTTTGTTCACCTGGACGTTACCGACGAGGCCAGCTGGCGTGGAGCGGTCGAAGCGGTCCAGGCGCGGTTCGGGACCGTCACCACCTTGGTAAATTCCGCCGGTATCTCCATTCCCGCTAGCATCGAGGATGAAACGCTCGAAGGGTTTCACCGGACCCTGGCGATCAACCTGGACGGCACATTTCTGGGGTGTAAGGTCGGGGTCGAGGCCCTGAAGGCCGGCCGGGGCGGCGCTATTGTCAATCTCGCTTCGACCCTCGGAGCCAAGGGCGGCGCGATCTTTCCCGCATACTCGGCGTCCAAGGGGGCGGTGAGGATGCTGACCCGGTCGGTGGCTCTGCATTGCGCTGAGCAGGGTTATGACATCCGGGTCAACGCCGTATTGCCCGGAGCCATCCATACCGAAATGGTCGAAGGCTACATCGCCGCCGGCGAGGCTGCGGGCGCGACGCGCGAGCAGGTGGTCGGCAACTTCGCCCAGGTCCATCCGATGAAACGCCTGGGCCGCCCGCAAGAGGCCGCCGCCGCCATCGTCTTCCTGGCCTCGGACGAGGCGGGCTACATCACCGGCGCCGACCTGCCGGTCGACGGCGGATTTCTGGCTTAGACTTATCGCGAAGGAGCTGTCCCATGGCCCATGATGACACTGCGATGGCCCCAAAACTCGACATCGCCCGCTGTCCGCTCTCCGAGGTTAATCTATTCGACCCCGAC
>JAYTXV010000293.1:0-2702 GCA_043742805.1 Caulobacteraceae bacterium
GTCTGCGAGAAGGGTCGCACCGTCGTCACCCTGGACCAGAGCCGGTTCGCCGTTGACCAGAACTCCACGACCGCCACGGTCTGGCGCGTGCCGGTGACGATCGCGAACCTGGCCGGCGGCACGGCCACAGGCATCGTCAGCTCACCGGAAACCACCAGCCTTACCATGCCAGGATGCGGGCCCGTGGTCGTCAACGCCGGCCAGGGCGGCTATTTCCGAAGCCACTATTCAAGAGAGGGCCTCACTGCTGTCTCGGCCAGGTTCGGAACGCTCAGCGCCGACGACCAGCTGGGGATCCTCAACGATACCGCCACCCTGGCCTACGCCGGCGCCGCCCCGATGGCCGACTTCCTGGGCCTGACCGCCGCCTTTCCCGCCGACGCGGATCCGGTGGTCGCCGCCTCCCTGACCGGACGCCTGACGGGACTTGATGAGCTCTACGACGACCTGCCGACGCAAGAGGCGTTCCGCGCCTACGCTCGAAGCGTGCTGGGTCCGATCCATGCCCGGCTCGGCTGGGACGCCAAGCCCGGCGAGCCCGACAACACCGCGACCCTCCGCGCCGCCGTGATCGAAGCCCTGGGCCAGTTCGGAGAGCCGGCCGTGATCGCCGAGGCCCAGCGCCGCTTCGCCGGCTTCGTCACCAATCCGGCCAGCCTGGACGCCGCGACGCGCCGGACCGTGCTGGCCGTGGTCGCGCGGCGCGGCGACGCCAAGACCTGGGACCAGCTCCACGATCTCGCCCGGTCCGCCCAGACCCTGCTCGAGCGCCAGGAGGCCTACGATCTTCTCGGCGCCGCCGAGGACCCCGCGCTGGCCCGACGGGCGCTCGATCTGGCGCTTTCCGGGGAACCGCCCGCCACCATCGCCCCGGAGATCATCTCGGTCGTATCAGGTCGGCATCCGGCCATGGCCTTCGACTTCGCCACCACCCACTGGGACCAGCTATCGCCGCTGGTGGAGCCCAATTCCCGCCCCCAGGTCCTGCCCCACCTGATCGCCGGATCGACAGACCTGGCCCTGATCGCCAAGCTCGACGCGTTCGCGGAAACCCATATTCCCGCGGAAGCTCGCCAGGCGCTTCGTCAGATCGAAGCCTCGGTTCGCTATCAGGCCCGGGTCCGAACGGAACGATTGCCTGAAGTCGACGCCTGGCTGAAGACACGCGGGCAGCCGCAGTCGACAGCCGACAGCAAAGGAACCACCCCATGAAACTTCTCGGCGCCCCGGCCTCGCCGTTCGTGCGCAAGGTGCGCATCCTGGCCCAGGAACTGGGGATCGACCTGCCGCTCGAAACCATCACCATGGCGACCAGCGCCGAACTGCCCCTGGCCAACCCGCTGGCCAAGATTCCCACCCTGGTGCGGGACGACGGCCCGGCGATCTATGACTCGGCGGTGATCTGCGGCTTTCTGAACGACTTGGCCGGCGGATCGCTGATTCCGGCGTCGGGCGAAGCGCGATGGCGCGCCCTGACCCTGGAAGCGCTGGCCGACGGCCTGTGCGACGCGGCGGTCTGGCGGCGCGGCGAGATGACCCGGCCGGCCACCGAGCAGAACACCGCCGCCCTGGCCAAACAGGCCAAAATCATTGAGCGGGCGCTGGACGCCCTGGAGGCCCAGGTCGAAAGCTTCACCAGCTTTGGCGTCGGCGAGATCGCCGCGGCCTGCGCGGTCGGCTATCTGGACTTCCGCTTCGCGGCCGAGCCCTGGCGCCCGACCCACCCGAAGCTGGCGACCGCCTACGCCGGCGTCGCCGAGCGGGCCTCGATGAAAGCCACGGCGCCGGTGTGAACGGTTAGGGCAATTTGGCGGTTGGGCCATATCGCCAAGCTGGAGCCACCATCCTCCCCCGGGGGATTCCCCCCAAAGGGAAAAGACATCGACTATCCGCACAATCAGCGAGCGCTGCGAGCGGCGGTTAAACGTGTTGGCTGTGCAGCCTGCCGCACATACCAAACGCGTCGAGACCTCAACCTCCGGCGATCACCGCGACGCCCAGGAAACCCCGCATTGCCGGGTCGGCCGTCACCAGGGTCATGCCCGGCCGCGCGCCTGGGCGATGATCAATCGGTCGAACGGGTCGGTGTAGGCCCAATCCATATCTCCCGCGGCTTCGCAATCGTCGCCAGACGCGGGGAACCCCGTTCTTGGTGATGAAGATCTTCTCGCCCGCCGCCGCCCGGTCCAGCAGAGCGGAGAGCTTCGTCTTCGCATCATAGGGGCTGACGACGAGGAACATCACGGCTTGTTCCGGCTTAAGGACTTGGTGTGATTACCCGCGTCGTCTTGGTCAAATTGACCAACAGCCGGGCGATCGGGGGTCGCGGCCACCCCCTTGGACTGGCGATCGGCCGGACCGGGAAGGGGGGCTTGGTTGATCGAACCGTGCGCTTTTGCTTGGGCGCCGATGCGCGGCGCGGCGGCGCGTCACCACCCCCGGCCTGGAGTCGAAGAAACCCAAACATGAAGAGACTTTGGCTCTGGGCCGGGCGATAGACATATGGGCGAGCCGTCCTAAGAATGAAGCCGTTCCCAGAGGTCGATCAGCCTGGATTCACGACCATAGAACTCTGCCAATTGGCCCCTATTATTCTGGAATGGCGGAACAGAACTAGGCATCAGCCGTTCTCCTCCTGACGTTATCCAAAGTTTGACTGGGTGGCGGGATTGATTTTGTCAGGAGAACACCATGTTTAGAAA
>JAYTXV010000294.1:0-1679 GCA_043742805.1 Caulobacteraceae bacterium
TGCTCCCAAAGAACTCGAAGGTCGGCAAGGGCCGCCACTATCCGGCCCCCGCCGGCGCGACCAACGTTAAGCGGTTCAAGGTCTACCGCTGGAATCCGGAGGGCGCCGCCAACCCGGTCTGGGACACCTATGACCTCGATACGACAACGTTCGGTCCGATGGTGTTGGACGCCCTGATCCACATCAAAAACAGCGTCGATTCCACTCTGGCCTTCCGGCGTTCATGCCGCGAAGGCGTCTGCGGTTCCTGCTCGATGAACATCGGCGGTCGCAACACCCTGGCCTGCACCCACGGCTGGGAAGATGTTCCGGGCAAGGAAATTCAGATCTCGCCGTTGCCCCATATGGCGGTGATGAAGGATCTGGTGGCGGATATGACCCTGTTCTACGCTCAGTATGCGTCGATCGAACCCTGGCTGCATACCAGCACTCCCGAGCCCCAGGGCGAGTGGCGACAATCAGAAGAAGACCGGGCCAAGCTCGACGGTCTGTATGAGTGTATCCTTTGCGCCTGCTGCACCACCTCTTGCCCAAGCTATTGGTGGAACGGTGAGAAATACCTCGGCCCCGCCACCCTGCTTCAGGCCCGTCGATGGCTTGCCGACAGCCGCGATGAGGCTACAGGCGATCGGCTGGACGCCCTGGAGGACCCCTTCAAACTCTATCGCTGCCACACGATCATGAACTGCGCCCAGGTCTGCCCCAAGGGCCTCAATCCGGCCAAGGCGATCGGCGAGATCAAGGAAATGCTGGTGGAGCGGGTACTCTAGGTCAAATCCACCCCATGACTGAAACAACCCCCGGTGTGGTGATTGTTGGCGCCGGACACGCCGGTGGCACGGTCGCCGCGCTCCTGAGACAATATGGCTTCGAGGCGCCGATCACCCTGATCGGCGAGGAACCGATCCCACCCTACCAGCGGCCACCGTTGTCAAAGGCGTGGCTGAAGGGCGAAGCCGACGCCGACAGCCTGGCGCTGAAACCTTCAGAGTTCTACGCCGAGGTTGGCATCGAGTTGATCCTTGGCGTGAAGGTCAACGCTATTCATCCGGCCAAGCACGTCGTCGACCTGTCGGACGGGCGAACGCTGTCCTACGCCGTCCTGATCATCGCCACCGGCGCTCGCGCCCGGGCGCTGTCGATCCCGGGGGCCGATCTGCGCGGCGTGCTAAGCCTGCGCTCGGCCGCCGATGCCGAAGCCCTCAAGGCGGCGCTGGGTCCAGGCAGGCGCCTGGCGGTGATCGGCGGTGGCTATATCGGACTTGAGGCTGCCGCCTCGGCGCGCGCGCTGGGAGCGGAGGCGGTGATTATCGAGCGGGAGCCGCGCATCCTCGCCCGGGTGGCCTGCGAGGTTCTGTCCAAATTCTTCACCAACTATCACCGCGCGCGCGGTGTGGATTTCGAACTGTGCGCCATGGTGGAGGCCCTCGAAGGCGACGGTGGCCATGTATCGGGTGTCAGGCTTGCCTCCGGCCAGATCATACCATGCGACGTCGCCCTGGTCGGCGTGGGCGCGCCGCCTAATGACGAGATCGCCGCGGCCGCCGGCCTGGAGTGCCAGGGCGGCATCGTCGTCGACACCCACGCCCGCACCAGCGACCCCGACATCTTCGCCATCGGCGATGTCAGCCATCGCCCCCTGCCCCACTATCACCGCAGCTTTCGCCTGGAGAGCGTGG
>JAYTXV010000295.1:0-7270 GCA_043742805.1 Caulobacteraceae bacterium
TGGGCAGCAGGCTGGCGTAGATCGGGTGCTTGGGGGCCAGATCGGCGATGAACTGGTTGCCGAGCACCGCATTCATCCGGTCAGCCTCGTCGAAATCCATGTTGTAGAATTCCCGCCCTAGCGCCTCCCACACCGGCGAGCCGCCGGTCTCGTCCTGATAGCCGCGCACGTCGGAGATCACCTGGTGTCCAAACCAGTCGCGGTGCTCGGCCAGGAACAGATAGCGGCTGCGCGCCGTCAGCCGCCCCGCCGCCGCGCCGCGCGCCGCTGCGTCGATGAACAGGCCGCCCACCTCGGCGGCCTCGTCAAAGTCGTTGGCCAGAATCAGCATGTCGTGGGCGATGGTTTTGCGCAGCGCCTTGTGCGTCTGGGCCTGGCGGGTCAGGCGGTAGCTGTAGAACGGCCATTCCACCCCGATTCGGGGGAAGATGCAGGCCGTGCCGACGATCGGCTCGGCCGCCCCGGCGCCGTCCGCGCCCACTCGCTCAACCACAAAGAAGATCGGCACGCCCCGGGCGCGAAAATCCTCCGACAAAAGCGCCGCCTCGGTGGCGATCAGCCGTTCGGCCAGCACCACCTGGTCGGGCTGCAGGTTGGTCATACCGGATCCCGCCGTCTGGGCGAGGCGGAACAGGCCCTCCAGGTCGCCACGCCGCGCCGGCCGCACCACCAGGGCCGAATTATCTGTGGTCAGGGTCATGGTTTGATAATGCAGAAGGTCCGGCTAAATGGGCTGCCTAACATTGCTATCTGAACCGAAGATTGTTCGGCGGGAGGCCCCTCTGCCAGCGGAACCCACGGTTGACCGGATCGACCTCAAGCTGATCGTGGTTTTGCAAGCCGAGGGCCGGATCACCAATCAGGCCCTCAGCGAGCGCGTCGGCCTGTCGCCAAGCGCTTGCCTGGTACGGGTGCGACGCCTGGAAGCGGTGGGATTGATCCTCGGCTATCACGCGTCGGTAGCGATCGAACGCCTGCGGCCGACGGTGGTGATCTTCGCCGAGACCACCCTGACGCGCCATCACCCGGCCGATTTCGCGGCCTTCGAGGCTTTCGCCCAGACTGTTCCCGAGATCGTCGAGGCCGCTCAGGTCAGCGGCGCCTTCGACTATCTGCTGAAGGTCGTGGTCGCCGACATGCGCGCCTGGCGCGAACTGTCCGACCGCATTCTCAACTCCGACCTGGGCGTCGGCAAGATATCGTCCCACGTGATGATGAAGGCCGCCAAGACGTTCGACGGGGTGGAGATCATGCCATGAGGCTGTCAGCGTTTGTCCGCTTTGAGACGGGCGAGCAGGTCTCTGGTGTCCAGGTGAGGATCCATGGCCGCAACGCCGGCGGCGTCGACATCGGCGCCCGTCCTTGGGTTCAGTGTGGGAACGCCCACGTCGATGAAGTGGGTGGTGTCGCGAGTGACGGCCACCAGCCCATTTTCCGCCGACGACGTCGCCAAGCGGTGAAGCAGCGGGGAGGCGAGATAGCTTGGCCCCAGAATTCGGCGATATATGGGTTGCAACGCCATGTCGCGAAAACGCGCTAAGCGTAGTGAGGTCGACACAAGTGTCGGATTTGAGCAGGTCGCCGGGCGATCGGACGGACTGGAGATGCACCCGGTCCGGTCCTTCGCTAGACGGCTGGACGGCGAGCTTGTCATCCGCCATGATCAGAATGCGGTAATCGAAACCACCGCACTGTTGCCCGCCGCCGCCGGTTCAGCTGTTTCCGGCGGCTGATCAAAAGAAGTCTCTGTCGCCGGGAACCCGGTGAACTTAACGGCGTTATGCGAGCCGGTATTCGACTGCGGGTGGTTTTAGCGATGCATTCACAATCATGGGCGAGGCGCGCGTGGTTTGGGGCGATCGGCAGTGTCGCTTTGATCGCATCGGCGCCGGCCGGCGCCACTGATTGGATCGTCACCGTTGGTGGACGTGTCGCCGCCAGCCCGCCGTACGAGGGCGCGCCGAGCGACGATATCCGGCCCTCGGGCAGTTTCAACATCCGCCGCGCCGATCGGCCCTATCGATTCACGCCGCCCGATGGCGGGAGTACGCTGGCGCTGCTCGCCACCCGCTATATCGTCGCCGGTCCCATGGTCAGGTTCCGCTATGACCGTCGCGACCAGGGCAAGCTGGCCGGCATTCACAAGGTTGATTTCGCCGTGGAACCCGGCGGTTTCGTCGACCTGTGGCCGACCGATTGGCTGAGAGCAAGAGTGGAGGTTCGGCGGGGCGTTACTGGTCATGTCGGCGTAGTCGGGGACGCGGGGATTGATCTGATCTATACAGGTCGAAAGTGGGACTTTTCGGTAGGTCCGCGGATCGGATATGGGGACCGCCGTTATATGGACACCTATTTTGGCGTCACGCCCAGCGAAGCGGCCCACAGTCCCTACTTCAATTTTTCCTATGAGCCCGCGGGTGGCGTTCGCTACGGCGGTGTCGAGACAGCCGTTTCCTATCATTTCACCAATCGTCTGCGCACCACGTTCGATGTTGGCTACCACCGGCTCATCAAGCTGGCGGCGGGCAGCCCGGTGGTGTCCATCGATGGGTCACGGGACCAGATTTCGGCGGGGGCGGGGCTGACTTATAGTTTCGGGGTGAGCCTGGGCCGGCATAAATGAAAGGCCCTGCCTCGCTCGAAGTGATCCGTCGTTGATCACGGGGAGAGGCGGTCCGGGCGCGGCGACAAAATGTCTTGGTCGCGCTGAGTAGTGGTTTTTGGGGTGGGCGCGGTTCGCGCAGATGCGGGGATGTTGCTATGGATCAGCCGGACGAACCGCGGCGTTTCCTGGTGCTCGAAGACGAGCCTATGATATCTATGCTTCTGGAAGACTACATTTCGGATATGGGCCATGAAATGGCTTGGCAAGCCGAGACTGTTCACGATGCGCTTCGGCTGATCGAAATCCACTCAGACATTGATGGCGCAATTCTTGATATGAATATTCGAGGTGAGTTAAGCGACCCTGTCGCCCATGCTCTAGAAGCGCGGCGAATTCCTTTTTGCTTCATGACGGGATATGGCGCCGGCGCGACAACGGCCTACAGGGACACCTTTGTCATCAACAAGCCATTCGACATCTTCACGGTGCAGCAGGCCGTCAACATGCTCCTGGCGGGCAACAACGATCGATAGGTCCTGACCATATCGTTGTTCGAGCGGATGTGAAGCGTGGATCTGCGGCAAGCCAACGCGCCAGTTATGCTGTTTGTCGGCGAAGGTGAGATAGCCACGCCGCCGCGCCTGCCGTCCTCGACCCGCGGGCGGGTCCTTGGCCGGAGGCTGATCACCAAGCCCTTCACCTTCGAGACGATCGGCTTGACGGCGCGGGACGCGATCGACCGGTAGCGTCGAACGCCGAAGGCTCGGAACGATCTGCTGGTTTCGGCGCTCTTTGTCGTGGAACGTGTAACCACGAGGTTTAAGCCTGATGTCACCCCAGTTCAGATTCGCCGCGACGGCGGCGGTGCTAGCGACGTCGCTTCTCGCGCTTGGCGCATGTAACAAACCAAGTGCCGAGTCGCCGCCGGCGACGATGAGCGCCGATAACAGCCTCGCCAGCGGCAACCCGACCGTGGCAGGGGCCGAGGATGCGACAGCGGCGGCCGTGGGAACGGTTTCGGCTGCCACGACAATGACAGCGCAGGGCTTCGTCACGGCGGCCGCCACTAGCGATATGTTTGAGGTGCAAGCGGCGAAGCTGGCCAAGGAGAAGGCGATAAGTCCGGCTCTAAAGAAGTTCGCTGCCAAGATGATCCACGACCATACCGCCAGCACCGCCAAACTAACGCAAATCCTCGACGGCGCGGCCCTCAGCGTAACGTCGCCGACCGATCTCGACGAGAGGCGCAAGGGACTTGAAAACAACCTGGCGCTCGCCGCGCCGGCGGACTTCGACAAGACTTACGTCGACCAGCAAGTGTCCGCCCACCAGGAAGCCGTAACCCTGTTCAAGGGCTATATGGACAAAGGTGACAATACGGCCCTGAAGGCCTTTGCCACCAGCATGCTGCCCACCATCGAGGCCCATCTGGCGATGGTGAAGGAATTGCAGGCGGCCATGTCTAAATAGACCAGTCGCCTCTGGTCACCTGACCGCGAGGCGCGCCACACTCAACCCAAATTCTCAATTGGAAACCTCAAATGACTGCCAATTCTTTTAATCTCGCGGACAATGCTGATCTGACCGCCGTCAACAACCAGATCGCCAACGGGCGCAAGGCGTTTGACGAGGCTCTGGTGACAGCGGAGCGAACCGTCAAACAGACGACCAGAAGCGCCGAGCGGCTGCTGGCCGAAGGCGCGGAAGTAGTTCGCTCACAGACCAAAATCTACGCGGATACCGCCGGAGAGCAGCTTGGCGAAGTGCAAAAATATACCCTTGGAAGTATCAAATCGCGACCGTTGACGGCCACCTTGGCAGGATTGGGTGTTGGTTTTCTGCTGGGTGTCGCTCTGTCCGGCCGCGGTAAGTAACTCGGCGATCACGAGTAACATTAACGAAGTGCATTGAGAAAGACAAAATCATGAGTGTGGATATTCGCGACAAGGCCGCCGTGGAAAAGCAACTCTGGGCGGAATTGGAAAACGGCCGTTTCGGAATGCTGGGGTCGGCGACCGATGTCGACATCGGTTTTCGTCCGATGACAGCCTTCGTGGAACCGGAAGCCAGTAAGATATGGTTCTTCACCAACCGGGAGGCCGAGATCGCCCAAACCGCCGAAAAAGGCGCCAAGGCGACGTTCATCGTCATGGCCAAGGATCAGGAATTTCAGGCCTCTCTATCGGGCGATCTGCGCACCAGTTCGGACATCCTTCATCGAGACAAATATTGGAGCTCCGCCGTGGCGGCGTGGTTCCCCAAGGGCAAGGATGATCCCGGCCTGACCATGCTGTGCCTGACCTGCGCGGCGGCGGATGTATGGGTGTCCGAGGTCGGCGCCCTGAAGTTCGGTTGGGAGATCACCAAGGCCAACCTGACCGGCACGATTCCAAATGTGGGCGATTACGCGCATCTAACATTCCGCTAGAGCCTGACGTCTTTAGACGTCCTGACCGCCGCGACACTATCGGAATAAATCATCCACCGGCCCCCCGGCGAGTTACTGCTTTCGCCGGGGGGCTTTGGCTGTTTTCGTGATCACCACGTCGTTCGGCACGGCAAACGTCATCACCTTCAAGGTGATTACCGAACTGGCCGATCAATGGGCCCTCGGAGCGGGCTCGAGCCGCGGCGCGTGATAGCCTTCAGGCATGAGCCCGCTTGGGCGGTTCCTCTGCGCGGGGGTAGAAGAACAAGGCTTGACCGATGGCGGCCTTCAGGCTCACCGGGTCAAAGGGCTTGGTGATCAACAGGATCGGTTCGAATCCGATACCGGTCAATAGCCGCTCCGGAAAGCCGGTGATGAAGATCACCGGAACGTCGATCTTCGCCAGAATATCGGCGGCGGCGTCGATGCCCGACGACCCGTCGGCGAGTTGGACATCGGCCAGGATCAGGCCGGGTCGGTTGCGACGGGCTGCGGCGGTGGCCTCGTCTCGAGTCGGCGCGATGTCGGTCACGCGATGGCCTAGCTCCATGACCAGTTCGGCGATGTCGGAGGCGATAATTAGTTCGTCCTCGATGATCAGCACATCGGTGGCCAGTTCGGCGTCGATGTCGGTCTGCGCCTCGAGGATCAGAGCCTCGATCTCGGATGGGCTTGTCGAAAGGACGGTGGCCGCCTCACTTTCCGTGAAACCTTCGACCGAAGTCAGCAGGAACGCTTGGCGTGATCTTGGCGCTATTCGCAGAAGTCGTCTTGGGGCCGTCGTTGTCGCGCCAGGAACTTCGTCAGCGTCGCGGCTCTCCAACAGAGCACCCGAACTCTGCCAAATCGCTTCGAACGCCCGATAGAATGCCACGCGGGGCGATAGCGTTTCATCCAGAACTTCATCACCATGCCGGAGCGCTTCGAGGCAGATCCGCACATAGCGATCACCCGTAGCTTGATCACCGGTCAACGCGCGGGTGTACCGGCGCAGAAAAGGCAAATGTGGCGCCAGCGACTCGAGTTGTTTCATATCCCCTCCAACAGAACGATCGAGGGACAAGATGGGTCCCCCATAGAATGCAATTTAAGCGGACGAAAAACACCTCAGATCGAAAAAGGTTCCCTGGCCATGGCTGTGTCAGCGATGGTTGAAGGCGTTTGGATCGACCGTGAACAAATTCGCAGGCCAGGCATTCGCGCTCCAGCGCACGCTTCGGGACCCCGTATGACTCGCCTCAGAATTTGCCATGAGAGCCTCCATTCCTAACCGTATCCGGTGGTGTTCGGCCGGTGCCGGCTGCCGATGTGGCCGTTGGATACGCAGCGCTCGATCCCGCGCTTCCAAGCAAAACGTGTTCGTCGTCGTGCTCAGCATTGCTCTAGTCTCTCAAGATTAAGAGCCTCCGGCAATCCGGGGCCGTTCAGTTGCAAGCGCCGGTCGACGAATAAACCAGTGTGGTGTCAAGGCGGCCGTTTGACCGCTTGTCATCTTACCAACATATCGAGGTAGGGTTTTCACCCGAAGATCATTCCAGGGTCTTACAGAGAGTTTTGCTCCCGTTTGGCGGATGCAAAATTGGGATCGACCGGGAACCATCGGCAAGGCCAGCATCACGACCGCCGATCTTGGTCGAGCGCGAGATTGGGACAAGGTTTTGCGCGTTCCCTAAAAGCGGGGAGAGCCGCCGCGTCCCGCAATGGAACCACCCGGATCGGATGGTTCGTTTCGGACACGCAAAACCCTGATTGATCCTGCGACGGGTGAGCCAAACCTGTCGGTTGGACGCGGATCATTAATATTCTCTGGAATTCCTGGAAGTTTTCGTCTGCCTTTCAATTGCGGAGTTCAGTTCCGCGCCGTATAAAAATATCATTGTCGATATCCAAATCCAGGTCATGAAACCGATGACACCGCCCAAGGCGCCGTAAGTGTTGTTAAAGTGTCCAAACTTGGCGACATAATAGGAAAACCCCAACGACATCACCAGCCAGCCGGTCGCAGCGGTTATGCTGCCTGGAGTGATCCACCTCCATCGGCCAAACGATTTTGACGGACCAAATCTATACAGCAGCGAGAGCACGGCTCCCACAAGCACCAGGGTAAGCGGCCAGCGGAGGAATGCGAATTTCGCTAACCAATCCAGGCCAACGAGATTGAGCGTGGCCGGGGCGGCGGCGACGGTCACGATCGCCAGGATTGAGAACAGCACCAACCCGAAGGTAAACGCCAGGGA
>JAYTXV010000296.1:0-3190 GCA_043742805.1 Caulobacteraceae bacterium
AATCCGGGCAGGCCGATCCTCAGCGGCATGCCGCCCTACAACGATGAGAACATGATCATGCTGTCGGCGGCGGCGAAGGTGACGGCGCCGAAACTGGCCCCGGCCTTCGAAGCCAACAGCCGCGCGTTCCACAAGGCCCTGACCACCGACCGCGCCGCCGCGGTTCGCGCGGGGGCTCAACTGGCTAGTTCCGCGAAGGCGCTCTCGAACACCTTCGCCAGCCATGATTTCACCCGCGACGAGACGATCGCGATACTGGGTCAGGTTGTGGGGGACGCGCAGACTGAGCGTTATACCGACTATACCGGCAGCGCCCAGTCGGTGATGGCCATCGACACTCTGCTCAACGCGTTGGTGACCGCCGGTCAGGTCGATCGCGCCAAGGCCGCCGCCATGCGCCCCGATATCGACCGAGCCTACAAGGCGGTTAGTGACCCTAACGCGTATCGGCCCGCCGAATTTCGGGGCTCGATCAGCCGTATCGCCGCGACGGTCAGGGCGCTTCGCTGATGATGCGCGTCAATCCCGTTCTGGCGGTCGTCGCCAGTCTGGCGCTTGCACTCGCCGGTTGCGGCGGCGGCGGCGGCGTCGGCCCCACGCCCACGCCGCCGACGACCCCCGTCAGCGTTTTTACCGCCCCGGCTCAAGTGGCCTTGAGCGTCACGGATGTGAAACAGGTGATCACCCAGTCGGTGGCCGAGGCGCAGGCGCGGGGGACACCGGCGGTGATTTCTGTGACCGATCGGGTCGGCAACGTCCTGGCCGTCTATCAGATGACCGGTGCGCCCACGACCCTGCTGATCAAACATGGACCCGGCTACACGCCTCCCAAAGGCGGCGAGTCCGATATCCAGGGCGTCCTGATCACGCCCTCGACGACAGCCGGACCCCCGGGTCCGAGGGAGCTTCGCACCCCGCTGGGCTCGCCCGCGGCACTCGGCGCGATCGCCAAGGCCATAACCGGCGCCTACCTGTCGTCCAGTGGCAACGCCTTTTCCACCCGCACCGCCAGCGAGATCGTCCAGGACACCTTTCCGCCTAACCCCGCCACCGTCGGTCTGGGAAGTGGGCCATTGTTCGGCGTGCAGTTCAGCCAGCTGCCTTGCTCGGACCTGGAGATTCCGGCGCTCGGCAAGTCGATCGGTCCGCACCCGTCACCGCTGGGGCTTTCGGCCGATCCGGGTGGCTTTCCACTCTACAAGAACGGCGTTCTTGTCGGCGGTATCGGTGTCAAGACCAACAGCGACTACAGTCTCGACCGTGACGTAACGACCAACAATCCCACCCAGGTCGGCGAGGAAGCGATTGCCTTGGCCGGCACCGTGGGATTCGATCCGCCCGCGGGTGTCACGGCCGACTTCATAACCGCCGGCGGCAATTCTCTGATCTATACGGTGGCGACCAAGGCGATCCTAAAGTCCTCGCCCGGCGCGGCGCCGGGCTTCGATACCCTCGGCGCCGGTGTCGGCGCCCTGATCCCCGTCCTGGCCTTTTATCCGAACCCGACGATACTGGCCGGCCAAGCCTATGGCTCGGAATCGTCCGGGATACGCAAGTCGACCACGGCGGAGTTCAACAATCCCGACGCCTATATCCTGACCGATGGCGCCGGCGCCAATCGCTTCCCGGTGATCGGCGGTACCGATTCTCCAAGCGGCGCGGCGCCATTGTCGGCCGCCGAGGTTCAATCGGTACTGCAGAACGCGTTCACGATCATGAGCGACGCCCGCGCCCAGATCCGCAACCCGCTCAACAGCCGGGCCCAGGTCAGCATTACCGTAGTTGACACCAAGGGCGTGGCTCTCGGTCTGGTCCGGGGACCTGACGCGCCGATTTTCGGCATTGATGTCGCCTTGCAAAAAGCTCGTACCGCCAACTTCTTTTCGCATCCGTCTGCCGCCTTCGACCTGATGAACAACACCGATCCTGGTCCCAACCCCGATAGCGCCACGCTGACCCGCAACCAGGATATCAAGAGCTTCGTGGCCGCCATGCAGACGTTTGTCGGCGACCCGAATGTCTTCACCGGCAAGACCGCCTTCACCGATCGCGCCATCGCCGGGCTTTCCCGGCCGCGGTTTCCCGACGGACAGGTTAACGGTGCTCCAGGTCCGCTATCGCGTTCGCCAGCGAACTGGAGTGTGTTCGCCACCGGCCTGCAGACGGCGCTGGTGGACACCAATCTCATTCACGCCCTGCTGGGGGCTCCAGATAGCCGCTGCACCTTTGTGCCGGACGTCACCGCCGGCCAGAACCGGCTCCAGAACGGCATACAGATTTTCGCCGGTGGTGAACCGATCTATCGCAATGGCGTGCTGGTCGGCGCGATCGGCGTCTCCGGCGACGGCACGACGCAGGACGACATGATTGGCTTCCTGGGCGCGGATGGAGCCCATAAAGCCCTCGGCACGATCGGCAACGCGCCGGTGGCGATTCGCGCTGACCAGCTGTTGATCAACCAAGGCGGCGGCGCCAATAGGGTGCTCTACGTCAGCTGCCCGCCGAACCCATTCGTGACATCCAGCGTTCAAGACGCCTGTTCGGGCAAATAACCGATGAGGCTCGCAACGTTCCTGCTGGCTACGGTTGCGGTTCTCGGGCCAACCTTGGCGGTTTCCGCCGATCCACCGCCGCCCGTTCCGGTTTCTTCCGCGACCTTTCCATCCGTCACACCGGTGATCAAACAGGTTCCCCCGGCCAAGGATCCGGAACTGATCGAGGGCAGGCAGCGGCCTGGTCTGCAACCGTCCTACCCCCCGGCTTTTGTTCAGACCAATCCCGGCGCCGTGCCACCACCTCAGGCAAGTTCGTTTCCGACGGATCAGATTCCGGTGCCCGATCGATGGCGGCTGTCAGCCGCCCTTGGGTTGGTGCATCCTCGACGGTTCGATCCCTACAACCAGAATACATTAAAGGGTGACCGGCCCTTGAAGGGAACCGAGGATTGGTTCCTGATTTTGAATGGTATCTCCGACACGGTCGTCGAGCCAAGATCCTTCCCCACCGGCATCACCCCCCAATCAACCGAGCGTCCAGGCACGCTTGACGCCTTCGGCCGGTCGAATAGTTTCGGCATTTCGCAAACCGTCATCGCCGGCGCCTCGCTGATCAAAGGGTCAACCGCCTTCAAGCCGCCGGAGTGGGACTTCACGGTTTCGGTGGCGTTCAATTTCAATTTTGCCTCGGCTTC
>JAYTXV010000297.1:0-3458 GCA_043742805.1 Caulobacteraceae bacterium
CACCGGCTTTCCCAAGGGCGCCCAGCTTACCCATCGGGGCTGTGTCTCCAACCTGTTCAGCCTCATGTTCTCGGGTCAGGCCACCGCCCTGGCCACCCAACGAGCGACGGGCATGGTTCCCGACCCCTCCGCGCCCGTTCCCGTGCCGATCGCCTTGCTGACCACGCCGCTGTTCCATGTCACGGCCAACAACTGCGGCGCCTATGCGATCACGGCGGCCGGCGGCAAGATGGTGCTGATGTATCGCTGGGACGCCAAGACCGCCCTGACCCTGATCCAGCGGGAGAAGGTCTCCTCGATGAGCGGCGTTCCTGTGATGTCGCGCGAACTGATCAGCCATCCGGACTTCGACAGCCACGACCTGTCGAGCCTGATGTCGCTGGGAGGCGGCGGCGCTCAACTGCCGCCCGACCTGGTCGCCAAGATCGATTCCACCGTGGCCACGGCCAGGCCCAACACCGGCTATGGCATGACCGAGACCTGCGGCATCATCACGGCGGTGTCGGCCGACTTCTTCGTCGATAAGCCCGCCAGCGCCGGCCCCGCCATGCCGGATTTCGAGGTCAAGTGCGTCGATGACGAAGGCGCCACCGTCGCCCAGGGCCAGGTGGGCGAGCTTTGGGTGCGGGGCGCGCAGGTGATCAAGGGCTATATCAACCGCCCCGACGCCACCGCCGACAGCATCACCGACGGATGGCTGCATACCGGCGACATCGCCCGCCTCGACGAGGACGACTTCATCTTCATCGTCGACCGCAAGAAGGACATGGTGCTACGCGGCGGCGAGAACGTCTATTGCGCCGAGGTCGAGGCCTGCCTTTATCGCCACCCGGCGGTGGCCGAATGCAGCGTGTTCGGCGTTCCCGACGATCGCCTGGGTGAGGAAGTGGCGGCCGCGATATTTCTCCGCGCGGGGCAAACGCTCGATGGCGCGGTGCTGCGCGAGCACTGCGCAGTGGTCATGGCCAAGCACAAGATCCCCCGCTATCTGTGGATCGTCGCCGAGCCCCTGCCGCGCAACGCCAGCGGCAAGTTTCTCAAGCGCGAGCTTCGCGAGACCCTGCCCTTAGCCGAGGCTGTGTGATCTAGGAGGGCGCTCTCGTCGACGCCGGGGGTTTAAGGCCTGGCGGACCGTAGAACGGGCGTTTTCATCGATAGTGCGTTATCGAGCTTGGTAAAGGACCAAGTCCGCCTGTGTTTCGGATTACCGTCGTGACCGTAAGGGATGAATGCGCCTTCGATTTTACGGCACCCGAGGATCGATAGCGACGCCCGGCCAGGCCACCGTTTGCTATGGCGGCAATAGATCGTGCGTCACGGTGCGTTCCGATGACGGCGCCCTGGTGCTCCTGGACATCGGGACCGGCGCGGCGGTGCTTGGACGGGAACTGATGGCGGCGGGTGGCGCGCTTCGCGGCCACATCCTGATCGGCCATACCCACTGGGACCATATCCAGGGGTTGCCGTTCTTCGCGCCGCTGTTCGTTCCGGGTGCCGAATGGCACATCTATGCGCCGCGCGGGCTGCGCCAGACAGTGCACTACACGCTGGCCGGCCAGATGCAGCACGCCTATTTCCCTATCGATGTCGAGCAACTCGGCGCGAATATTCGCTACCACGACCTCGTGGAAGGCACGCTCCGGATCGAGGACATCGGCGTCACCGAGCAGTATCTGAATCACCCGGCGCTGACCTTGGGATATCGCCTGGAGGCCGACGGCGCCTCGGTGGTCTAGGCCACCGATCACGAGCTTCACTCGCGGCCGCTGGCCGAGACGCCGGTGACATAGCCGGTCGGCTCAGCCCTCGCGACGGTCACCGATAGCATCGCCGCGCCGATCGCGGCCCAGGCCAAAATCAGTCGCAACTTCATCAGCACTCCCTGGAACTTGAAGTTCAGCGACTGCGCGAGAGGGTTCGGCGACCGCACCGTCCATCAACCTAACCTTTGAGATGCAGTGTTGAAAGTCGGCCTGGGGGTTGCTTCCCTATTGAGATCCATGACTGGGCCACGACCCAGACAACAGATCCTCCATTTCAACGGGGTCGAGGGAAAACCTACGTTGGCCGCTGTCAGATGGTCGTCGTCGGACGGGACGAGGATCAGGCAATCAGGCGCATATAATTGCGCGTCAGCATCCAGGCCCAGACCTCGACGCCCCCCCCCTCCCCCGCCGCGTAATTTTCGGTCGGGAGGGATCGCCTTAGCGGCGCCCTTGAGAGAGCGCCGCTAAGGCGATCTGACTTCTGAGTGAAGATCCAGCATTCCGGCGATGATCCGTTCGATTGTCGCCAAATTCGGCGCCTGAAGCCCAGCGACAGCCGTCTGCCCATCCAGAATTAGCATCGCCAGCCCGTGGACCAGCGACCAGTACCCGAGCACGCGGGTCTGCACGGCGCCAGGCTCGGTTTCATGCTCCACCCGCTGCATCAAGACGCCAAACGCGGTCTGACTGGACGCTCTAAGGTCGCAATGATCGCCTCGCCTGGGCGGTCCGAACATCAGCCTGAAAAGGATTTGATTTTCGAGGGCGTAGCGGACATAGGCCGTTCCCTGGGCCAACAGAGCTCGATCTGGAGGCGAGGTCGAATCTGCGTTCGCCAAAGCTGTTCGCAGCCCGTCGAAACCCGTTTGCGCCACTGCGGCCAACAGTGCCTCCTTGTCCGGATAGTGGCGATAAGGCGCCATGGAGGAAACGCCAGCACGTCGCGCGACCGCTCGAAGCGAAAGCTTTTCGACGTCGCCTTCGCCAAGCAATTCGAGCGCGGCGCCGACGAGCGCGGACCGAAGGTCACCGTGATGATACGGGGCCGACTTACATGTTGACAACGTAGACATTCCTTTTATGTATGCATAGTAAACATAACTGTCGCCTTGTCTAACGAGGTGTTGTCAGCTGGCGGCTTGGCTTGTTGTCTCGCGCGTGGACAAAGTGGGAACAAAGAAAATGCCGGCTGGAAAAACCATGGTCGTGCTCGGTGGGGCTGTTTCATTCAAAGTGGGTCCGGACGGGGGCGCCGCGGCGCTTAGGCTGGATTGTCCGTGAAAGCCGGGATCTGACCCGTGAGCACGGTTTCATTGCTGACGGCGGCGCCTAGGGGCCGCCAGGGCGTTTTTGGCTGGGTCGTCATGGTGGTGCTGGCCAGCCTGGTCAGCGTGGCCTCGAGCCGCTACCTGGCAGGGGGAGCCCTGATGATCCCGCCGCCGCTCAGACCTAACTTCATGGGCCATCCGGCTGCCTTCTATATCCATATCGGCGGCGCCTCCATCGCGCTGCTGGTGGGCCCCTGGCAGTTTCTGAAGGGTCTGCGGCGTAGGCACGGGCTCATCCATCGCGTCATGGGCATGGTCTATGTAGCGGCATGTCTCGTCGGCGGCTTGGCGGCCCTTCCCATCGCCCTGGGCAGCAACGGCGGCCCGGTCGCCGCCGCCGGCTTTCTGACCCTCGCGGTTCTTT
>JAYTXV010000298.1:0-14815 GCA_043742805.1 Caulobacteraceae bacterium
AATCTGCTGGTCGGGCTGTATAGCGGAACCGCCATCGGTTCGGGCGTCACCAATGTGACCTTCGACCTCTATGCCGACGGGATTCAGGAAATCCATCAGGTGTTCGCCACGGCCGCGCAGGCGGCGACCTACTTCTCCAATCACGCCTTCAATCTGGGGTCGTTGGCTGGGGGTCCCCTGGGGGCGAATGCACTTACCCTGCAGGCCACCCTGTCGGTAACCAGCACCACAGTGGGCGGCGGATTTTATGGTGACCTGATCATCGGCGATCCGCCAAAGACCAGCGCCTGGAGCGGGCCAAAGGCGGCCACGACCTTGTTCGCCCAGGCGATGGCCGGCCTTCGGCCGGATGCCGGCGCCGGCGCCGCACCTTGGACTCACGACACGGCGATGGCGCGGCCGATGCTGGCTGCGCCCTCGATGTATGCATGAGCCACTGGCCGCCCCGAGACAAATCTCTTCTCGGGGCGGCCTCAAGCGGTCGAGGGAAGCGCCACGCCGGTGAGAATGGCTGCGGCCGCAAGCCCACGCCTTCCGACGCCGAACGAAAACCCAAGCAAAGTAGATCCACCAACCGCGCCGCCAGTTAGGCCCAGGGTATGTATCCAGTGATCGACCGACCTTTCGATTGGTCTGGGATAGTGGTCGGTTTCGGCGGCCACGGCGGGAAGCTGAGCGTTCACGGCGCGTCCTTTCGTATAAGCGACAATCGCCGAAAACGCCGGCCCAAATGAAGCCTTGCGCGGTTCGGCATTGCGCGCCGTGGCCGGTTGCGTAAAAACCCCCCGCTAATGGGTTCCCGGAACAGGATACCGAAGGTCGCCAATTGGACGACAACACGCCCGACCCCTTGATGTCCGCCTATCTGGAGCGCCGCGAGGAGTTGGTGCGGTATTTCCGCGCGCGCCTGCGGTCCCTGGAGGCCGCCCAGGATGTCGTCCAGGATATCGGTCTGAGGATCGCGCGCCAGCGGATCGACGAAATCGACAATCCGGCCGCGTATCTTTATCGGCTGGGCTCTAACATAATGCTCGACCATCTGAAGCGAGAGCGCCGGGTACAACGTCGCGCGACGGCCTGGCGCGAGGCGACGATCGATACCGATGGTGGATTTCAACCTAGGACCGAAGATCCAGCGGCAGATGAGGTCGTATCCGCCAGGGAACGGCTGAAACTGATCATATCGACGGTGGACCAGATGCCAGCGCCGGTCCGGGAAGCCTTTCGGTTGCACAAGCTTGAAGGCATGAGCCACGCGGAAACTGCAGTCGCCATGGGCGTTTCACGTTCCAGCGTTGAAAAATACATCATGGCCGCGCTTAAACGTATCGTCACGAAGGTTGGACGATGACGAACTGGCGAACTGAGGCGCATACGGATTTATCGTGGAGGCGATCGACCCATCGTGTCGTCGTCTTAGTGGGGTTTGGGGTTTGGGTTTGGACGGCGCGCGAGCGTCGAGGACGATGACGGCTGGCGACAATACATTGTGGACCGAAGAGACCGGCGACCAGGCTGTCGCCTGGCTCGTCCGCGTTCAATCCGACGTCGCGATTGCCGAGGATTGGTCGGCCCTGACGCGGTGGCTGGAAGTCTCGTCCATAAACCGAGCCGCATTCGAGCATTATGAGTCCCTGTCTGCGGAGATTGAGGATCAGGCCGAGGCGATACTGGCGGGCCTCGCTAAGCCATCGGCCGACATTCTGCCCTTCCCCGTCAAGACGGTGAGACCGGCGAAGCGTAATTGGAACGTCGGCCGCAGCGCCATAGCAGCCGGAATTGCCGGCATCGCCGCCTTTGTGGGTTTTGGAACCTGGCGCGCGTCGGAAGGACCGCTGCAGGTCTATCGAACAGCCATCGGAGAAACCCGCGCGATCATCCTTGCCGATGGCAGTCATATTCGCATGGATGCGGCGTCAACGCTGTCGGTCCGCCTGGGCTGGTTCAAGCGCAAGGTCGACATGGGAGACGCTGAAGCGACTTTCGATGTGGCCAAGAATCCGAACCGGCCCTTCGAAATCGCTGTTCGGGACCAAAAAGTGCGCGTGGTGGGCACGGAATTCAACATTCGTAACTACGACGGTGTTGTGAACGTGACAGTCCGGCGCGGGATCGTCGCGGTTTATCAACCGGCCCTTTCGAACGAGCCGATCGCTAGGCTTACGCCCGGCTGGGCGATGCGGCACACCGTGGGGTCGACCCATTCCGTTCGTGGTCAGGTTGACCCGGATCAAGCCTTCGCCTGGACTCAAGGTCGGCTGGTCTGCGACCATCAACGGCTTTCGGATATCGTCGCCTACCTGAATCGGCGTTACGCCGATCCGATTCGTGTCCCACGCTCCGCCGAGGACCGGCTCTTCACTGGTGTGCTCGCGCTTGATGATCAGGAGGATGTCGCGCGTCGCCTTGCCGCTTATCTGTCACTTTCCGTCCATAGATCGGATCGCATTATAGTCCTAAGCTGATGAAATGTTCCAATCTGGAGTTCCGCGCGGCGGGCGCTTGCGAGCTACGCGTCCGTGGACGTCGGCTTGGATAGTCGCATTCGCGGCGCTCCAGGCGGGGGGAGCGCACGCGTCAGGGGCTCAGCTGGATTTCAATATCCCCGCCAAACCGCTTTCAGCGGGCTTGGTCGACTTCGCCGTTCAGGGGCGCCTTTCAATCGGCTTGGTTGATCTTGGCCTGTGCGGTTCAACCATTCGATCGCTGAGCGGCCGTTTTACCGCCGATGCCGGCCTGCATCGGCTGTTGAGCGGCAGCGGATGTGGCTACCGACAGATCGACGCCCACGCTTTCACCGTGACAACCGCCGAAGCGAAACCACCGGCCACGCCGCAGGCCATCCGGCTTCCCCATCGCCTTATCACGCCCGAAGCAAGCGAACTGATTGTGGTGGCTACACACCGACCCACGCCGGCCGAACGCCTTGCCTATGCGGTGTCGTCGGTCTCCGGCGCGGCCCTGCGCGACCAGGGCATACGCGACATCGGCGATCTGGCCCTGATCAGCCCCGCCCTGACCTTGACCAATCTCGGCATGGGGCGAGACAAGGTGCTGCTGCGCGGCCTCTCGGACGGCCCGCTGACCGGGCTTACCCAATCTCTGGTTGGCCTCTATCTCGACGATACGCGCCTGACCTACAACGCCCCGGACCCGGACTTGCGGCTGGTGGATATGGAGCGTGTCGAGGTGCTTCGGGGTCCACAGGGCGCGCTCTATGGCGCTGGCTCCCTGGGGGGCGTGGTGCATCTTATCCCGCACGCACCGGATCCTGATCGACTGTCGGTCTGGACGGGAGCCACGGTGAGTTTTACTGAGGCGGGAGCGACCTCACATACCGCCGACGGAATATTCAACTTGCCACTACTGTCGGGACGCGGCGCCGCGCGCCTAGTCGTCTACCACGAGGTTGATGGCGGTTACCTTTACAATAAATTCCTGCAGGTCGACGATGTCAACAATTCTCAGAGGAACGGGGGTCGATTGACAATCGACTTCAAGCTCGATAGTCGATGGACCTTCTCTACAGGATTAGTAATTCAACATATAGGTTCGGATGATACACAATATACATCTTTTAGCTCGCAACCAGATACAAGAAAAAGCCGCATACCCGAGCCACATAAAAATGATTTTATGGAATACCATCTTGGTTTAACTGGAGATCTTGGTTGGGCCAGGGCCCATTTTTCGGTGGCCTATATCGACCACAATATCTTCAGCCGCTACGACGCGAGCATATCCCCGCCGGTCCGGGTGGTTCCGCAGGGACCAGCCGCTTTCGACGCACTGGACACTATACATTCGGTGGTGACCGAGGAGACACTGATTTCCTCGCCCGAACGCCCGGTACAGTGGTTAGCTGGATTATTCTATGCGCACACCACACAGTTCGATCATCTGACTCTAACCGCCGTCACCCCGCCCCCGATCATTCAATACGAAGAGGTGAGACACGACGCCCGCGACGAGGGCGCCCTGTTCGGTGAAGTGACAGTGCCGATCTACCATGGCCTGAGCGTAACGGGCGGAGGCAGGTTTTTCACGGCTCGGGACGCCGTAACCAGTGTCAACACCGTGTTCACCGTATTCACCTCGGCCCCTTACGCCGGCAGCGTGCACCAGACCGGGTTCGCCCCGAAGGTCGTCATTTCCGAGCGAATTACGCCTTCGCTTCTGGTTTATGTTCAGGCGGCGGAGGGCTATCGGACGCCCGGGATCAATACCGCCGCCACACCGGGTGAAATGCTGTCTGACCCCGGCGGGAACGAACCACTTAGACTCTTCAAGGGCGATCGTCTTTGGAGCCTTGAGGCGGGGGCGAAAATTACAGCCCTTGACGGACGCCTGCGCGTCGGCGTCGCCGGCTTCGATGTTCAATGGAAAGATATTCAAAGTGACCAATTGCTGCCCTCTGGAATTCCATTCACCGCAAACATCGGTGACGGGCGAAATCTGGGTCTAGAGTTCCAAGCGGAGTTACGCTTCGCCGCACTGCAACTGCGCGGCGGAATTATCCTCAACGACCCGGTTCTTTACCGTGCGAACGCCGCATTCCCTTTGCTGGCTAACATCGGTCTTGGGGTAGTTCCGGACAAATCATTCGGCCTAAGCGCCCATTATGCATGGAAGGTATGGGGCGGACGCTCGCTAAATCTGGATGGCCACATAACCTATGTGGGGACTTCCAGCCTGATGCTCAATATTGTTACTTCGACCAAGATGGGGAACTATACAACAGGCAGGGTCGCCGCTTCCATCGTCGATGATCATTGGCGCTTGACCTTAGCGGTCGAGAATCCAGCCAACATCAGCGCCAACACCTTTGCTTATGGGAACCCGTTTACCATTCGCTCGACGCCACAAAGCACGCCGCTTCGGCCACGCACCATATCCTTGGGCATGGACGTCGGATTTTGAACCCTCAGTCGGGCATGTTCCAAGATTGAACGACTCCGCGCGACGGAACCAATTGGTGAGCACGTGGTTCCGCTCGTCTCTCGTTTCCGGAAGTCAAAGCCATGTCGATCCGTCTGCTGCAATTTTCGGATATCCACTTCGGCGGGGAAAATGCCGCGGCGGTCGAGGCGGCGAGGCTGTTCGCCCATGCAACGCCTTTTGACCTGTTGGTTCTGTCCGGGGATATCACCCGGTTTGGCCATGAGGACGAATTCGGGGCTGCCGGTCGCTGGGTTACCAGCTTGCCGCGCCCCTGGTTGTCGACGCCGGGCAACCACGATACGCCCTGGATGGGGCTGTTGGAGCGGGTCACCCGGCCCTTTCAGAGCTATGCTCAAGCCATCGGCCCGGTAGAGGCTGGTTTTAGCTGTCCTGGGATGGCCGTCCAGGCCATCAATACAGCACGAGGCTGGCAGATAAGGCTCAATTGGTCGAAAGGTGAAATATCGCGCCGACAAGCCGTCGACGCGGTCAACCGGTTGAGCCGCGCCTCTCCCGAGTCGGCACGCGTGTTAGTCTGTCATCATCCGCTGGTGGAGCCCGCGGGTGAGCCCATAACTGCCCGCGTCCGCGGCGGGGAGCGGGCCGCGCGGCGCTTGGTGGCGGCGGGTGTCGACGTGATCCTTAGTGGTCACCTCCACACACCTTTCGTTCAGCCCCTCCCCTTTGGCGATCAACTCACTTACGCGGTCGGGGCGGGCACCCTCTCCTTGCGCGAACGGGGCGCGCCGCCAGGCTTTAATGTTATTGACATAGCTGGCGACGTCTTGGGGGTTACCGCCATGGCCTACGAAGGTGGGCGGCTTGACGAATACCGGCGCTGGACCATGCCTTTACGGCCAAAACATATGACAACCAAACCATTATAGACGGGAAGGTCCTCCCCGCCATTTAGGAACCTGATACCTGTGGCAACGCTGGACCCAGGATCGGGAACGAGCTTCGTCCCAATCTGGAAACTGCCTACAATGTCACTCGATCCATCTAAGACCGATGCGTCTCAACACACCAGCCTCGGGCGGGTCGCGGGAGTCATCAACATCGCCGGGGGCGGCTGTGACGCCGGTTCGGTAACGCGGATGTCGGAAGTATTCGCGGCGGCTGGGATTTCCGGCGCCGCAGTGGTCGGCGTTCAACCGGATGAGCTCGAAAAGGCGCTTATAAACGCGGCGGAGAATTCGGACGTGGTGGTGGTTCTTGGCGGCGACGGCACCATCCGGACGGCGGCGGCCATCTGTGGGAAAGCTGGTCGGCCGCTTATCCCGCTGGCAGGCGGCACGCTGAACATGTTGCCGCACGCGCTCTATGGACCAGGACCATGGGAGAAAGCGTTGGCGGACACACTGGCCGCGCCAACCGTCCGGATGGTGAGCGGTGGCGAAGCCGAAGGGCAACCCTTCTATTGCGCGGCTGTGTTTGGCGCGCCATCGCTGTGGGCGGACACACGGGAATCCCTGCGCCATGGAGACGTGGCGCAGGCGGCCGCGGGCGCGCTCACGGCGATCCGCCGTCATTCGGAGGCGCTCGATTATAGCTTTGGTGACGAGACGCCCGGCAAGGCCGAAGCAGTGGTGGTTATGTGTCCGTTAGTCGCCAAGGATCTGGCCCCCGACGAACAAACACTGGAAGCATCGGCCCTCGATCCCACAACCGCCGCCGCGATTATTGATCTGGCCTTTCGGGCGATGGTCGACGACTGGCGCAGCGACCCGTCGGTGAAACGGGCGAAGGTCAAGCACGTGGGTATTTCCGGCCACGGCAGAGTCCCAGCTATCCTGGATGGTGAACGGGCGGACTTCGATCGCACTGTCGCCATTTCATTTGTTCCGGCCGCTTTCCGGGCCGTCGTACCCAAGGATACCGAAGGCTGACAGCGGCGTGACAGGGTAAAGGGAACAAGCAATGACGGGGGCGGTAGCCGACCCCGGCCGCCCCTTTGCCGATACCGTGTTGGAGGTCGACTGCAAAGAAGGTGGCGGCCGCTGGCTTCGTCCTGGATGGTCAAACCAAAGGCCCTACGCAACCCGGCCAATCCTCACACCGCGAATGTGTTCGCCCCCTCGAGCCGAGGCCGCACCGATCAGTTCGCCCATCGATTCAAGAAGCCGGGGTGATGCGCTGAAGTCCGCTAGGCCCTCGCGCCGGCGATATACCGGTCGATCACCGTCGGCAGGATATCCAGCGGCACGGCCCCGTTTGTCAGGCCCGCGTCGTGGAAAGCGCGGATGTCGAACCGGTCGCCCAGGGCTGCCTTGGAGCGGGCGCGTTCGCGCAGCCAAGCAAGCTTGCCCAGCATATAGCCGCAGGCCTGACCCGGGGCGACGCAGTAGCGTTCGATCTCGGTGGTGGCGCTGGCGTCCTTGTCGCCCAGAATTTCGACATAATAGGCGATCGCCTTTTCCCGGCTCCAGCGCTTGGCGTGAATACCACTATCGACCACCATTCGGACGGCGCGGAACAAAGCGTCGTGCAGATAGCCGATACGGCCCAGGGGATCGCCCTGATACATGCCCATTTCCTCGGCCAGCTGCTCGGAATAGAGCGCCCAGCCCTCGATATAGGCCGAGAAGAACGAAAGCTTGCGGATCAGCGGCAAAGGCGCTTCCTGTGCGATGGAAAGCTGCAGGTGATGGCCGGGAATGGCCTCGTGATAGGTCAAGGTGGGCAGGGTCCAACTCGGGACCTCGGCGGTGTCGCGCAGGTTGATGTAATAGGCGCCAGGCCGGGAACCATCGAGTGCGCCACTGTTGTAGTAGCCGCCAGGCGCGCCAGCCTCCGTATAGGGGGGTATGCGCTTGATCTCGACCTTGGCCTTGGGTAGCACGCCAAAATATTGCGGTAGGCGGGCCTGGACCGCCGCCACCTTGACGTTCAGGTCGGCGAGCAGCTTGGCCTTGCCATCGTCAGTGTTGGGATAGCGGTAGCTCGGATCGTCATACATGGCTCGGTATCGCTGACCGACGGTTCCCTGTGTCATGCCCTGGGCCTTCATAGCCTCGTCCGCCCGCGCCGACAGTTCGGCCACCAGAGACAGGCCTTGGCGATGAATTTCATCGCCGGTCAAAGTTGTTGTGGTCCAGAACGCCACAGAGGCGGTGTAGTAGGCGTCTCCGTCCGGCAAGCGCCACACGCCGGCGTCATGACTGGCCACCGCGCGCAGGTTTTGGGCCAAGGCGATCTGTCGGTCGAAAGCTGGGACCACCTTATCCATATAGATTTTCGTCGCCCCGGCCGCCCAATCGCCGTCGATTGCCTTTTCCTTGGTCCGCCGGACCAGGGAGTTCACCAGCACCGATTTGTCGGCGGGCGTCGCGCGCAAGCCCTTCAGTTGAACCAACGTATTGTCGAGCACGAAATCCGGCGGGACTACCCCGAGGGACTGGTCGAGGCGCACATCCTCGGCCTCCTGATCCATGGCTGTGGCGAACGCTTCAAGACGGGCCAGATAGGCTTCGGCATCAGTCTTGGTGGCGATCTGGTGCTGGGAATCCAGGAAATCGGGCAGGTCGTGGTAGGCCGAACCCTGGAACTGGTTGAGGAAATACGGTGAACCCGCGCCACCGCCCGCATATTTGAAGCGCCTGGCGTTCTCCACCTGCTGGCGCAGCCCATAGAGCACGACATCGCGATTGAGCGCGTTGGAGGGCGGCAAGGCGCTGGCGTCGAAAGCTTCCAGCCGGCGGAGCTGGTCCTCGCCCAGCGCCTGCTGAACCTTGACGCCAGCCGGGGAGCGATCGGAGAGTTTGAACTTCTGGCCGGCGCGCGGACCGACATCCAGCCCGAGCGAAGTGGCGCCCTCCGGCTGGAGATCGAGTCCCTCGCTGACGAAGGCGTCGAATAGCTTGTTGAGATCGGCCGCCGTTCCGGGAGCAGCGAAAGCCGATGAACCCACGCCCACACCACCAGCCAGGGTGGCCGCGCCGGCGGAGGCGAGCAGTTGACGACGGTTCATGGCTAGAGACCCCAATAAACACTTTTTTGCGGGCCTATCGGTAGACAACCCTTGGCGTGGCGGCCAGTTACCGTTTGTTTAAGGCGGAACAACCTGAGGACGCGCGATGACCCAACCCCGCATCAATCCAGACGGCCCACTAAAAGGCAGGGTCGCACTGGTGACCGGCGCCAGCCGGGGCATAGGCGCCGCCATCGCCGCGCGCCTTGTGATGGAAGGCGCGCGGGTCGCCGTCTCGGCGCGCACCGCCGATGCCGGTCAGAGCCGTCTGCCCGGGACTTTGGCCGAAACCCTGGCCCGTCTCCGCGCCGCCGGCGGCGACGCGCTGGTGATCAAAGCCGACCTGGCCCAGGCCAGCGAGCGGGAGCGGTTGATCGCCGAAACCGTCGCAACGCTCGGCGATGTCGACATCTTGATCAACAACGCCGCAATCACGTTTTTCATGCCTGTGGCCGACTTCACCGAGAAACGTTTCAAGTTGATGATGGAGGTTCAGGTCCAGGCGCCGTTCCACCTCTCCCAGCTGGTTCTGCCGGCCATGAAGGCGAAGAAGAGCGGTTGGATCGTCAACATCTCCTCGGGCGCCGGGATCGACCCCAAGCCTCCCTACGGCGCTCGGGCCATCGGCGGCACCGTCTATGGAATGTGCAAGGCCGCGCTTGAGCGGTTTTCAACCGGCCTAGCATCGGAAGTGTTTGGCGATGGGATCGCAGTCAACGCCGTCTCGCCCGGTCTGGTGGACACGCCCGGCGTCGCTATCCATGGCCTGATCACCGACGCCACACGTGATCGCGTGCAGCCGATCGAATATATCGCGGAGGCGGTCTATCGTCTCGCCAGCGGCGATCCCGCAGTCCTCACCGGGCGAATCGCCTACGCCGAGCCCCTGCTCAAGGAACTGGCGCTGACCCCGTCAGCACTCATCTAGGGCAGTGGACGGTCGTGTCGACGAAGCCAAGCGGCGGCATAGCCGCAAAGGGGCACGATTTTCTCTTCGGCGGCGCGCGCCTGATCCGCCACGGCCTGCATGAAGCGCCCTGCTGCGCCGGTTCCGCGCAAGGCGGGCGGCGCTTCCACGTGGTCGATGATCAATCTTCCAGGTTGCCGACGGTATCGCGCGAACACGGTTTCACCGCACTCCGCCATCTCCAGCCGCCCCAACGCTATATTATCATGCAAGCTGACCATGATTTCCGCCTTTGACCACGCCAACGCCGGACGCCGGATCTTCGACTATTTCAGTTGCCTCGACCGAGGGCTAGTCTATCTGCCAGCGCCGTGGGAATCGTTCGGGGGGACGGGAAAACAATCATGCGCATCATGATGCTCGCGCGAGTTGCGGCCTTGGCCACATTGGCGTCGCTCGCCGGTTGTGGAAGGCCGGCGCGTGACCCGGCTTCGACTGGCATGCCCACCAGAAGGCCTGGGCTGTGGGAACAGGTTCTGACTCGTGACGGCAAACCTGGAAAGCTGGGCGACCTCAAGATCTGCCTGGATGCGGCTTCAGACCTTAAGCTGGGAGTCTTTGGCCATCACTTCGCAAAGGGCGAATGCCAGAAATCGGTCAGCCGCGACGCAATCGGCGCCTACCACTTCCGTTCATCCTGCACCTTGACGGGGGGGGAATTGGTTTCCACCCGGGGCTCGGCCACGGGTGATTTTACCTCGCGATACGATGTTCAATCAGACATCTCGATCAGCGGCTCCCCCATAGAGCCAATGAACGGCATGCACGCGATCCATATCACCGGCCGCTATCGAGGTCCCTGCCCCGCCGGCATGCGCCCCGGCGATATCAGCCTGGGCTCGGGCATGAAAATTAATATCGATCAGCTACCCGCGTTTCTCGGCGCGGGCGGCGGCGCCTGAGGCGCGGTCCCCGCTGGATCAAAGTTCGCGGCCTGATTTAAAACCGTTCGACCGCCATGGCGACGGCCTCGCCACCGCCAATGCAAAGCGACGCCAAGCCACGCTTTTCACCCCTCGCCTCCAGCGCGGATAACAAGGTCGCCAGGATTCGCGCGCCCGAGGCGCCGATCGGATGTCCGAGTGCGCAGGCGCCGCCGTTCACATTCAACGTCTCCCGGGGAATATCCAATTCGCGCATCGCGATCATAGCCACCACGGCGAAGGCTTCATTGACCTCAAAGAGATCGATATCGTCGATGGCCCAACCGGCGCGCTTCAGCGCCTGACGCATGGCGGGGACGGGAGCCGTAGTGAACAGGCCCGGCGCCTGAGCGTGAGCGCCGTGACCGGCGATCCTGGCGATCGGATTCAGCCCCAGCCGCTCGGCTGTCGAGGCGCGCATCATGACGAGGGCGGCGGCGCCGTCCGAAATCGACGAAGCGTTGGCGGCGGTGATGGCCCCGTCCTTGGCGAAGGCCGCCTTCAGGGTCGGGATCTTGGCCGGGTCCGCCTTCAGGGGCTGCTCGTCATCGCGGACCGTCTCGACACCCTTGCGGCCCGCGATCTCAACCGCGACGATCTCTCGGGCGAAGGCGCCGCCCTCCACCGCCACCTTGGCTCGCGCCAAGCTCTCGATGGCGTAGGCGTCCATGTCGGCGCGGGTGAACTGATAGGCGGCGGCCGTCTCCTCGGCGAAAGCACCCATCAGCTTGCCGGTGTCATAGGCATCCTCGAGCCCGTCCAGATACATCGAGTCCATCACCCGATCATGACCGATGCGGGCCCCCGCGCGATGCTTGGCCAGCAGATAGGGGGCGTTGGACATGCTCTCCATGCCACCCGCAATAACGATATCGGAGGACCCTTCCATCAAGGCCCCGTGGGCGAGTATGGCCGCCTGCATGCCTGAACCGCACATCTTATTGATTGTCGTAGCCTGAACGTTCCGAGGTAAACCGGCGCCGAGGGCGGCCTGCCGGGCCGGCGCCTGGCCCAGCCCCGCCGACAGCACACAACCCATCAGGATCTGGTCGATCGTCTCGGGCGCCACACCGGCTCGCTCGACCGCGGCCCGCACCGCCGCCGCGCCCAGTTGTGTCGCCGTCGCTCCGGCCAGGCTGCCTTGAAACCCGCCCATCGGAGTGCGGGCATAGGACGCTATGACGATGGGATCGGCGGACATCGGCTAGGTTCCTTCGTCTAGAAAGGTTTTCAGGGCGGCTAGACCGCCTGAGCGGCGATAAACCCACCGCCCAGGACGCGGCTCGGCTCGGCGGCGTCATAGAGCACACAGGCCTGGCCTGGGCTTACCGCCTCTTCAGGGGCGTCGAACACCACTTCGACAGCGCCATCGCCGCCACTTCGCAAGCGGGCCGGCGACGGTGGCCGGGTTGAACGCACACGGGCCAAGACCGGGCGGTCTGCGCGGGCCGCCGCTTCGATTGACGGCTCATCTCCGAGCCAGTTGGTTTCCTTTAGCACCAGCGCGGGAGCGAGTAGCGCTTCGCGCGGCCCCACTAGCACCTCGCGCCGCGCCGCGTTCAACCGCACCACGAACAGCGGGTCTCCCACCGCCACATTCAACCCGCGCCGCTGGCCCACCGTGTAGCGGCTGATTCCTTCGTGGCGGCCCAACACCCGGCCATCGATATGAACAATGTCTCCAGCCCTGGCGGAACCCGGGCGAACCTTGTCGATCACCGTGGTGTAGCTTCCTTCCGGCACGAAGCAGATGTCCTGGCTGTCGGGCTTGTCGGCTATGGAAAGTCCCATTTCCGCCGCCGCCGCCCGAACCTGCGACTTTTCCAGGCCGCCCAAGGGAAAACGCAGATAGGCCAATTGCTCAGGCGTCGTGGCAAACAGGAAATAGCTCTGATCCCGGCTAGGATCGACCGCGCGATGCAGCCTGGGTCCATCCGCGCCGACGGTCCGGCGGACATAATGACCGGTGGCGAGCGCGGTGGCGTCAAGGTCGCGGGCGACCTGGAGAAGGTCCCGGAACTTGACCGTCTGATTGCACCGCACGCAGGGAACCGGCGTCTCGCCGCGCTCATAGGCGCTGGCGAAGTCCTCGATCACCGCCTCCCGAAAGCGAGTTTCATAGTCCAATACATAATGTGGGATGCCGATCGCTTCCGCCGCCGCCCGGGCGTCCAGAATGTCCTGGCCGGCGCAGCAGGCCCCCTTTCGTCCAACGGCGGCGCCGTGATCATAGAGTTGCAGCGTCACCCCGACCACATCGTAGCCCGCCCGCTTGAGCAGTGCGGCGGTGACCGTTGAATCAACGCCCCCCGACATGGCGGTCACGACGCGCGCACCGACTGGCAGAGCCGTGGCGGTGCGCGCAATGCTCTCGATATCGACGGCTGTGGGTGGATATAGGGGCATCGGTGCTTCGGGCCGGGTGCAGTCGGAATCTACTTAGTGCGCGCACGGGGCTTTGGCGAGGGCGGCCGCCCGAACCGCCCTTGACCATGGTCGGCATTGCTCCCGCCCCCGCGCGCTGGTAGCCGTCTGTTTGAACAGGCGCGAAGGTTTCTCGAAGGGTGGCGGCTATGACTCCGATCAAAGGCGACTTGGCCGCGGCCGCGCGCCGAGGCCGCGTCTGGTCGGTTCTTACATTCGATCGGCTGATCACCGGCCAGGTCATCCATCTGGTCTATTGGGCGGGCCTGAGCGTTATCGTGATCGCCGCGTTCTCGGTTATCGGTGCGAGCATCGGCGTAGCGTTGCGCGAACCGAGCGTGGCCTCTGTTCTACTGGCGGTCCCTATCCTCGTCGTGGGTCTTCTGGTGGTGGGCGGCGCCGGGCTGGTCTGGCGAGCCTTCTGCGAATTTTACGTGGCGGTGTTTCGCATCAGCGACGATCTGGCCGCGCTGCGCCGGGTGGCTGAGGACGAAACAAAGTCCTGATCACGCCGCATGGGCCTCGGATACCCCTCAGCCGATCCGATCACGAAAGATTCATCAAAAAAAAGTCATACTTAACTTGGCTTGACTCGCCAAATCACCATACCGATTCGCTACCAGCCGTTAACCATTTAGCGGTCTAGAGTTTGCCGGGTTTTGTGCGGCGAGCTCGGCCTGGGATTTCACCCCGGCCTCGACGGAAGCGGATTGAGAGGGTGAAGCATGCGTGTTTTGTTGATCGAGGACGAACTCGCCGTCGCTCGTAGCATTGAGCTGATTCTGAAATCCGAAGGGTTCAACGTCTACTCCACCGATCTGGGTGAGGAAGGTGTCAATCTGGCGAAACTCTATGAGCAGGACATTATCCTGCTGGACCTTCACCTTCAGGACATGAACGGTCTGGATGTTGTCCGCGCGCTTCGGACAGCGAAGATCGAGACACCGATCATGATCTTGTCGGGCAGCGCTGAAATCGAAACCAAAGTGAGGACGTTGGGGATCGGAGCCGACGACTATGTCACCAAGCCCTTTCACCGCCAGGAACTGATAGCCAGAATTCATGCGGTGGTCAGGCGGTCCAGAGGACACGCCCAATCGGTGATCAGGACAGGCGATATCGTCGTCAATCTTGACGGCAAAACAGTCGAAGTGCGTGGTGAGCGTGTTCACCTCACCGGCAAAGAATACCAGATGCTGGAACTACTGTCTCTGCGCAAGGGAACCACCTTGACAAAGGAAATGTTTCTCAACCATCTCTACGGTGGACTTGATGAGCCGGAAGTGAAGATTATCGACGTGTTCATTTGTAAGCTCCGCAAAAAATTGAACGTCCTTGCCAAGGATGACTACATCGAGACGGTCTGGGGACGCGGCTACATGCTACGCGACCTACAACCCATGGCCGCCGTGGCCTGATCGGCCTCACTTTCAGAAAAATTCGCGGCTGGCCCTTGTCAAAATAGATGTAGGTCCGATATATCGGAGTGCACGATATATCTCGTGCGTTCTGGAAAACACTAACACCATGTTCCATCATAAACATCGAAACCACGAGCGCGGCCTCTCCCACCCCAGAGGCGGTCGTTTC
>JAYTXV010000299.1:0-3406 GCA_043742805.1 Caulobacteraceae bacterium
CATGACCGCTACGGCGAGGCGCGTCTGGCCGGCGGCGACATCGAGTCGCTCCGCCTGTTGGCCCGGGGCCTCCGGCTGATCTGGATCACCGGCAATCACGACCCGAGCGGACCATGCGGCCTGCCGGGCGAGGCCGCCGAAACCCTGGCCATAGGCGGCTTGCGCCTGGTCCATGAACCCGCCGACGGCGCGACCCCGGGCGAGGTCGCCGGCCACCTGCACCCGTGCGCCAGGGTGAAGGCCCGGGGCGCCAGCGTTCGACGGCGCTGTTTCGTCACAGACGGCGAGCGATTGATCCTGCCCGCGTTCGGCGCCTTGGCCGGCGGCCTCAACATCCGCGACGCCGCCTTCAGGCGCCTGCTCCGCCCCCGCCCCCTGGCCGCCGTTCTGGGGGCCGCCCGCGTCCACGCCGTGGGCTGGACCTCGTTGCGGGATGACTGATTGCCGGACGGGCGAGCCCGGGTTAACCGCCTGGGCATGACCCTGCCCGTCACCGCCGTCTTGGCCAGCCTCTTTGTGGTACTCACCGTGCTTTGCGGCTGGCTCGGTGCGCGCGCCTCGCGGCCCCTGACCGCCCCTAGGCTGATTCCCTGGCGGTTGCTGATGCTGATCGCCTTCACCGGCATGGTCGCCATGCTGGTCCACATTGTGTCTCTGGTCCGCGACCCCGGCTAACCCCGATAACGCCGATATGTGTTCGCTAGGCGAGCTGGAACGACTAAACTGGACACGAATGAGGTCGGCCCATGCGACGAGAAAACCTTTTTGCGCTTAGAATTCTGACCGGAATCGCCCTTGGGCTGTTACTCGCCGCCTGCTCGATCATGCCGCCCGGCCCACCAGACAACCAGGACAGTCCGCCCCCCGTGGCCATGCTACCGCCTCCACCGTCCCAGCCCGCCCCCACGACCTCGTCGGCCATGACTGAGAATTCGATGGCGACGCAATCCGATCAAAGCCCCTCCTATCCGCGCTATGGCAATTCCGATGACTTCCTGTGCAACAACAACCCGCCCGGCGATCCGCGCGGCGACCAGGCCTGCATCCGGCTGCGTGGATCAGCCGCGTCGCGGACCGGCCGTCCCACGAGCCGCTATGGCGGCTCCGATGATTTCATCTGTAACCGTGGTTTGCCCGAAGACCCCCGCACGGTCCGGGCCTGCCGGAGACTGCGCGGAACAGGTCCATGACCGTCGGCGCGATGCGTTTGGCGGCTGCTGTTCTGGTGGCGGCGGTCGTGGCATTGGGCGGGTTTGGCCCGGCCAGCGCCGACGCCCCACGTCGGGTGGCCTTGATCGTCGCCAATGGCGCCTATGCTCATGCCGGGTCCTTGAAGAACCCGGTCAATGATGGGGCGCTTGTCGCCGGCTCTCTGAAGAGCGCAGGCTTCCAGATTATCGACGCCGATCCCAATCTGGGAATCGGACCGTTCCGCGGCGCCTTGCGACGGTTCCATGCCAGCGCGGCCGGCGCCCGGGTCGCCCTGATCTACTACGCCGGCCATGGCATCGAGGCGCGGGGCAAGAACTGGCTGATCCCCACCGACGCCATCCTGCAGCAGGATTCCGATCTCGACTACGAAGCCATTGATCTGGACCTGGTGCTCAGCGCCACCGAAGGCGCGGACATGCGCGTGGTGGTCCTCGACGCCTGTCGCAACAACCCCTTCGGCCACACCTGGCGAAGCACTCATCGCGCGGTCGGCCAGGGGCTGGCGCCGATCGACGTCGACGACGTGCTGGTGATCTATTCGGCGGGACCAGGACAGACCGCCTCCGACGGGCGGGGCGCCAACAGCCCCTTCGCCGAGGCCCTGGCCAAGCGCCTGCCCCAGCCCGGCTTGCCGATCCAGCTGCTCGGCGGACTCGTGCGCGACGACGTGTTGCGCGCCACAGGCTCGCAGCAGCGTCCGTTTATCAGCGCCAGCATCACCGGAGAACCTTTCATGCTGGTGCCGGGGGCCTCGGCAGGGCCGGTGTCCCAGGCGGCCGCCGCGGTGGCGGCCGGCGCCCCGGCGAACGACGCCAGATCGATGGAAATGATGTTCTGGCAGTCGGCCTCGTCCGGCGACGATGTCAGCCAGCTCAAAGCCTATCTGAGCCGATACCCCAACGGCAGCTTTGCGGAACTCGCCAAGGCCAAGATCGCCACCCTGGCGCGTCCGGCCCCAGGCTCAACGGCGGGCGCGGACCGAAACCTCAAGCCGCCGCCGAAACTTGATCCCCGGTCCATGGAACTGGCGTTCTGGAACAGCGTCGCGGCCAGCAACGATGTCGCCCAGTTGAACGCCTATCTCGATCAATATCCCTCCGGCATGTTCGTCCGCGCCGCGAGGGCCAAGATAGCCGCGTTGTCGCAGCCGGCGTCGATCGCCGTGAAGCCCGCGCCTAACGCGGCGACCTCGGCCCTGACCTCGTCGCGCGGTGGCGTCGGGGGCTATGCGGCCACCGTCAACGAACCATCCCGGCCCGCCAACCCGCCGGGGGCCAGCCCGCCGCTGGCCGCGACCCAATTGGGGCCGCGCAACCGTTATGGGGACTCGGACGACCATGTGTGCAACCACGGCGATCCTGACGATCCCCGTACGGTCGAGGCCTGCAAACGGCTGCGCGGCACTCCCTAGATCATCATCGCCACGCCGCAAATCAGTCGCTATGGCCAGCCGCTATTGCCCCTGTCCCAAGTCGCCGCGGATTTCGCCTTTTGGATTTTTGGCGGTGAGCAGGCTCACCGACCAGAGACCCGCCCGAAGATCGCCGATTTCTATGTCGTTGAGGCGGGCGGAGGAGACGATCGGGCTGGTCAGAGGTTGTAAGAGATCCATGGCGGACATCACCGTGGCGCCGGGCTCCGGGGGCGCCTTGAAGTGCGCGCCGATGGCTGGCCCACTCAGTCCGGAATAGGTTACTCGCCAATTCAGCAGCTTGCTGTCGGTATCGAGCGTCAGCTCGGCCACGCCCAGGCCATGGCTTTGATTGGGCGGCGCCTCGGCGGCGCCGCTCAGCTTGGCGTGAAAATGCAGGGTTTCGGCGCGGCCCGCCGCGCCCATGACAATCACGCCGATCAGAACGGCGCCCCCGATGGCTGCGCGCATGACTCTAATCCCCAACCCAATTTCGCCGGCTGTAGCATGAACTCCGCTGATAATCAGCCCATGGCCCAGCGGGTTAGGGTGAGGCTGCAGCGTCAGGGATTCAGCGGGTCTGGCGGGGGCGGTTCCCGTGACCGGTCCGCTAATTCCACATTGACCACGGTCATCGCGCTGGCCAGGGCCACCCCGGCGGCGCGCAGATCCGGCACGATGGCGAGCAACAGATCGCTTTTCACACCATAGACCAGCCTCGGCGAGGTCAGATAAGCGAACGCCGTGAATTCCATGGCCGCTTCCCTCACATCGGTCAGATAG
>JAYTXV010000300.1:0-2019 GCA_043742805.1 Caulobacteraceae bacterium
GAGGCGTCGAATGTGGCGTACAGGCTGGCGCCTATGGACTCGCCCAGGGGGCGCACGCGCTTCTCATTGGACTCCATATACATCAGCCCAACCTCGGCACCCTGTGCCGCCAGCTGCGAAGCGATGCCCCAGGCGATCGAGTTTTTATTGGCCACGCCCATCACCAGCCCGCGCTTGCCGCGCATCAACTCGCCCTTGGGCATGGCCATATCGTCGTCCATGGGAAGTCCTCGTTGGTCCGCATTGTCGAGCCGGTCCCGTATCAGGCTCGGCGCGCCGGCGCAAAGTGAGGGCGTGAGCTTCGACTCCCCGGCTCCGCACCGGACCGTTTAGTCCTGGAGCGAAACGGTCCGAATCCCTTCCGCGGGGTCCATCAGCGTGCCATCGAGGTCGAGCGGGATGGTATTCAGCGCCATCGTTCGACTTAAACGACCGCGAAAGACTGAGACAGGCCCTAAGGCTTGTCAGCTTGACCTCGCCAGATCTCTTCGTTGGGGGCGCCTGTGATGGTGGGGTCTTCGATGTCACCCGGGTCGAAGCTGACCAGTCCATCCACCCACATGTCCGGGAACGGGGCGCTGTACGCGAGGTAGAGTTGGCCGGACCCGCTCAGCGGCTGAAGGAAGCCCCGCGGATCGTCGGGATTCAGCGGGCCGCCGACACCGGAAGGGTAGTCATTGCCGATGGTGAAATAGTCTGGGAGGGGATTCAGCTGGGTTCCCAAAGTCAGGTTCGGCGGCGAGCCGCAACTGCCCCGGCCGATGACGCAGCCGTTGAACCGGAAGTTCGACCGATTGGGCGAGGCGTCGACAAGTTCGGTCAGGTGGATCTGGCTGGCGCCGGCTGCGGCGACGCCGGCGATGACCCCGCCACCGAGCGTCACAGGCCTTACGAACACCCCGAACAGGTCGATCGCCACCGGGGCCGCACCGCCGTAGCCGTCAAGGTTGAGACCGCCGGTGATGTAAGAGCCGACGCCGTTGTTGGTGTGCAGGCCCGCCGTGTCTTGCTGAACGATGAGCGTGCCCGCCGCCAGTGTCACATCACCGGCCGCCAGCGTCACCGACCGGCTGGTGTTGGCGGCGACGACCGGGAAGGGCTGGTCGGGGTTGATAATCCGCAGGTCGGCAGGGCTGGTCAGACCAAGATTGGCGTCGACGAACGCCTGGGATCCCAGAACAATTTTCGATTGGGCGTAGAGCGCGGCGCTCAAGAAGGTGAGAGGCGATCCGGCGGACGCGCCGGCGGCATCGACATTGGCGTAGCCGATCGACCCGTCGGCGCCTCCCGTCGCGGGATCGTTGACAACTTCGATAACGGACGGCGTCCATTGCGCGACCGACGGACTACCGATCGTGAGCGCCACGGTGTTATCGACACTCGGCGCAAACCGGCCTGTGACCGCGACACGATTGTTTGTGTAAAGATTCAAGGCGATGGTCGGGGCGCTGAGGGTCGCCGCGCCGATAGTCAAAGGGCCGCCCGATTCGAACACAACGACGCGGGGCGCGATCAAAGAGGCCGGCACAATGAGGCTGCCGGAGATCGAGGCCCCGTCCGATATCAGAACACCGTCCGGGTCCGCCAGAGACAGGCCGATAGAGTTTCCAGCTTTAAGAGTAGCGGCGCCGGAACTGGCGCTGCGACTTTTAAGGTAGCGACCCGCCTGAAGGAAAATCGATTTCCGCTCCAGGCTGAAGAGGCCGTCCAGAGGTCCGTTCACCGTCGCGAAAAGGGTCTGCCCCAGGCCGGCGCCGACGGTATCGCTCGTGCTGTTGGCCTGGACCGGACCATTCAGAACAGCAGAACCGTTCGTCGCGACCAGCACGACATTGTCAGCCGCGGATATCGACCCGACACCAAGGCCACCGTTCAGGCTGCGAATGGCGATGTCGCGACCGGCGGTCATGGGGCCGCCGACCGCGATCGAAGCGATTGTCGTCAGGCCCTGAGCGGTCCCACCGCCAATCGCATCCAGCGCCACGTCCCGGGTCGCGCTCAAAGGGCCGCCCAGCGACA
>JAYTXV010000301.1:0-5979 GCA_043742805.1 Caulobacteraceae bacterium
GGGGCTTCACCCGGAGGACCTTTACCGTGTGAAGGACGAAGACGTGGTCCCGAGCGGGGTTGCTGAGCTTGCGAGACTTCAGGGCCTCGGCTTCGTCTACGTCCATCCCTGATGGGGTCAGCAGCCGGTCTTTTGGAGATGCGGCAACGTGGTTGAGGATATGTCCGCCCATTGGGATCGCATCTATGGCGCGACGGCGCCAACCGAGGTCAGCTGGTTTCAGGCGGACCCAGCGCCGTCCCTGTCCATGATCGCGACTGCGGGCACGACGCGGTCCGCCGTAGTGATCGACCTGGGCGCCGGCGCGTCTACGTTGGTTGATCAATTGCTGAACATTGGCTTCGACCGCCTGACCGCCCTGGACATATCCGACAAGGCGTTAGAGGTCGCGAGGGCCCGGCTGAAGGATAGGGCCGGGGCCATCGAATGGATTGTTGCAAACGCAACGACCTGGTCGCCGCCCAAAGGCGCCTACGACTTGTGGCACGATCGTGCGGTGTTCGACTTCCTGGTCGATGACGATGATCGCCAGGGGTATCTGCGCGCCCTGAACAGGGGCTTGCGCGTAGGTGGCCGAGTCATCCTCGCGCCCTTCGCCTTGAGTGGGCCGGATCACTGCAGCGGTCTGCCGGTTCGCCGCTATTCGCCGCAGACGCTCCGCGCCGCGCTGGGCCGCCATTTTGAGCTGTTGGACGCCAAGTCGGAGACCCACGTCACCCCCGGCGGAGCAAGTCAGGACTTCACCTGGTGTCTCTTTCAGAAGATCCTATAAAACCCGCGATGAGACGGCTTAGCGCCGGAAGGGCCTGTCGATCAGATCACGGTTCCAAAGTGCGTCCCAGGCTCGCAGTAACCGCCCTCGCCAATGCCCCCTAAAAAGTAATTCGAACGCCCGCGATCCGCGCCCAGGAGGGCGTTCCGCAGCGAACTCTTGCCGCGCCTGAATGGGCCGACCACGGCCAGCTGGGCCGAAAGTCCCTGGGCAAAATAATGCAGCGACCTCAGGGACCAACGCGCGCGCGTGGACAGTGAGACCTAGGGACCGGACGTACTTCACCTTGGGCACGGAAGGCCGCCTGATACTGGTTCGACGTCGAGGGCGCGGCTTTCGTTTCGACCAAGGACTACCCTGCCGCCGCGCCCGAAAGGGACCGCCGGGCGACCGGCGAGGGCGGCAATCTGGCGCTCAGCCGGCTCAAATAGTCCACGATCTGCGGCACCTCCTTGTCAGCGACGGTCGCCTTATAGATCTCGCGCATCTTTTGCACCTCGCCTCGCCAGTCGGCCTCGGACAGGCGCGGCTGGTTGAGGGCCATGCTCGCGGAGTGGCAGGCCGTGCAGTTGGCGTTCATCACCGCGGCGGCAGGATCCGAGCCGTAGGTGTCGTTGTCATCCGGAAAGTCGAGACTTTGGGACGCGAGGGTCACGCCGCCCACGCTCACCTGCCCAGGTTTGCTCGTCTCGACCTGCGCAGCCGGCTCGCTGGGCCGACCCTGGAAGATGTGGCGCGCCATGAAGACGCCGCCGATGAGCAGCGCGCCAGCGACGGCGAAGCTCACCACCAGGGCCCTATAGGACCCCGATCGAAGCGGTTTCATACGACCGTCACCTCCGTAGTCTCAACGCACCCCCGCATGAAACCGCCTGGGTTCCAATTGGCGGTCATCGGCTGAACGACGCCTGCCGTGTTCGTGCACCGCGCCATCAATAGGAGCGGACCACGTTTGGTCGCCGCCGCCCACCCGTCGAACCGGCGGAAACTGTAACGGCCTTCATCGCGGCCGAGGTTCGCCCGGATCCAGGTCTGACCGCCGTCGGCGGACAGGTCGACCGCGGCGACACCCTGGTCGCCGCCGATGGCGATGCCGCCCACGGGCAGCCGAGGCTGCGAGGCGACGCGCGCGCCATGGGCCAGGCTGGTGATCCAGGCGCGCGGGACCATGCGATTGATGGGAACAGTGGGGAAGCCCGTGGCCCCAGGGGTTACGCTGGCATAGGGCGTATCGGGGATCTTGTAGGCCTTGGCCATCCAATAGCTGTCGTCGGGCGATGCGAGCACCTCGATGTCGCTGAGCATCTTCACCCAGTAGGTGGAGTACCAGCCGGGAACGATCAGCCGAACGGGAAAGCCGTTGAGCAGCGGCAGGGACTGGCTGTTCATCTGGAAGGCGATCATCACCTGGCCGTCGCGGGCATGGTCGATCGCCAGGGACTTGCTGAAGTGCGGCGCGCCGGCGACGACCGGCTCGTCCAGCCCGGCAAAGCGCACTGCAACCGCTCCGGGACTTACCCCCGCCAAGTCCAGGATGTAGCGCAGGCTGACCCCCAGCCAACGGGCGTTGCCCATGGCGCCGTGCGCCCACTGTCCCCCCGGGACGCGGGGCTGGAAGAGGCCTCGCGAGTTCCCAGAGCATTGGTTGACGGCGGCCATCTCCATGCGCGGCATGCCGAGGAGCCAGCCGAGGTTCAGGGCGTACGGCTGGTTCACGTGGCCATGGACGTTGATGCGGAAGCTGTCGACGTCGATGGAAGTCGGAATGTTCGCCCAGTGCCAGCGCACGAAGAAGCGCTTGTTTGGTGTGAAGATACCCTGGTCGAACACCGACATGGGGGTCTCGAGCAGGGGGGGGCGGGTGCGCTGCAGGATCATGTCCTGCTTGCCCGCAAATGCGCTGGTCAAGGGCCGAAGGGAGGGCCCGCCCGGCAGATCAAGATTCACTGTGGCCGCTGCCGCCGGCCCCGCCAAGGCGCTCGCGCCCAGGCCGGCCGCGCCGAGCAGGAACGCACGGCGATCACTTGGAGCACGGATTGGGGCTGCTATCTCTATCACTTCGGTCTCCTATCAACGAAGGGTTCAGTCGGCTTTGAGGCAGGGGGCGACGAAGAGATCGCCGCGCCAGGCCCCGGCAATCGTCCGCGCGCCCACGATGAGCCAAAGGATCGCCAAGGCGATCACCAGCGCGGCGCCGAAGCCGGCGAAGGCGGCGATCGGCAACACCGTCGCCAGCTTCAGCGTGCAGACCGCGTAGACGCCCAGCGGGAAGGTGTAGCCCCACCAACCCAGATTGAACGGCAGACCTTCGCGCAGGTAGCGCGCGGTGATGAGCACGGCCATGGCGGCCCACCAGAAGCCGTAGCCCCAGAGCAGCAGAGCGCCGATCAGGCCTATGCCGTGCGCCGTGGGTGCATATTCAGCCAGCCCGTTCGCGCCAAACACGGCCGGCGCGGCGGCGCCGAGCACCAGCAAGCCCAGTGCGCCGGTGCCGATCGGACCGAGCGCCAACCAGCTGGACGCCGCCATGCTGGCGTGGGGCAGCTTGTGGATCGCCATGCGCAGCAACAAGATCACCAGAATGCTCATCGCCAAGGGTACCGAGCAGGCCCAGAGTGCGTAGCTGGTGATCAGCACGACCAACTGGCCGTGAGCCTGCGCCAGGTGGGGGGCCAGCAACCCTCCGCTGACGGCGGCGACTTCTGCGGCGACGACGGGCAGCAGCCAGACCGCGGTCATCTGGTCGATGGAATGGCTCTGGCGCGTGAACATCATGAAGGGAATGGCCACGCCACAGGCCACCGCCATGGCCGCGTCGATCCACCAGAGCATCTGGGCCAGCTCCACGACGCCCGCGCCGAACCGTGGCAGACCGAATAGGAGCAGGCCGTTAATGATGGTCGCCAGCCCCATTGGAATACAGCCAAAGAACATCGACACGACCGAATGGCCAAAGATGCGCTGGGCGCCGTCAAAGAAGAAGATCCATCGCGCGGCGTAGAGCGCAGTGAACAGCGTGAAGAGGCCGATGTTGAGCCACCAAAGGCCCTCGGCGATGGTTTTCAGGCCCGGGACGGGCATGGGGAACTGGGCCAAAGCCAGGGCCAGAATGCCCGTGCCCATGGTCGCGGCGAACCAGTTCGGCGTGAACTGGCGCACCACCTCGCGGGGGCTAGAGAGCCTGGCCAAAGGCCTCAGCCCCAGCGCTACGGAACGGATCGACGCGGTGTCGGTCATGGTTTCAAATCCTGAAGTCGTGGACGGGCTAGTGGCTGGCGAAGCACCAAATGGCGCCGAAGGCGAGGCTGCCAGCGAAGAGGCAGAGCGGCAAGGTGAGGACCTGAGCCAAGGCTTCCTTGCCCTCAATCCAACCCGTGGCGGTCAGTACGCGTCCGGCGACGAAGTCGTCGAAGCCACGGCCCCGTTCACCCTTGGGCACGCTGTCCGAGAGAAGAATGCCGCCGCCCAGCAGTCCGAAGAACATCGCCGCCAGGACTGTGATGACGGCGAGCGTCAGCCCCGTCTCGTGATCGCCGAAGAAGGCCCAGAAGGAACAGACCAGAAGGCTGTAGAGGCCGATCAGGCCGACAATCGCCTTGGGGTGGACGCCGGACGTTCCGAGTTCAGGCGCGGCCCGCCGAAGATCTTCAAATGGCCGTTCCAATGTGTCCGGAATGGCTGCCCGCGCCGGCGCGTGGATCGTGCCGGCGGGCGGGGCGATCCGACGTTGCCAGGTCAGATCCGAAACATCGACGTCGACGGTGCTCATGGCGCTCTTCCTCTGAGAGTGGAGGCCATGGGTGGCGCGCTCCCGATGACTAGAGCATGAGCCGCACAATCGTTAGTTTCTATCGGATGTTTCCGAAGGGTTTGTTCTGCTCGGCCGGACGATACTCAACGCTTCTCCGGATCGGCGTGAGCCTTGGCCACAGCGACGAATGTATCGCCCGCCCGGCTGCGGTAGCGCTGCTTGTGGCGCAGGAGGTGAAAATCCCGCACCGGTAAGTCAGCGGAGATTTCGACGAGAGCGCCGCGCGCGACACCGAGTTGGGCGACGCTCCTGGACATGACGCCCGCGCCGACGCCCGCTTCCACCGCTGAGCGCACCGCTTCGTTGCCCGGCAGCACCATCGCCACCTCAAGCTCAGCCAGGCTCAGGCCTTTTTTGACGATCCAAGCCTCGAAGACGGAGCGTGTGCCTGATCCTGCCTCACGCAGCACCCACGCCGTCGATGTCAAATCGAAGGTCGATGTCGAACCCTTCGCCCAAATATGATCCGGCGCCACCACCAAGCTGAGATGCTCCTGGCCGATCGCCTGACGGCTGAGGACCGGCTCGTCGATCTCGCCTTCCACAAATCCAAGTTCGGCGCGGCCTTCAGCGACAGCCTGGGCGGTCTGGGCGGTATTTCCGAAGGCGACGTCCAGCTCGATCCCAGGGTGCGCGTCATGAAAGGTCTTGAGCCGTGGCGGCAGCCAGTAGCTGGCGATGGTCTGGCTGGCGTGGATGCTCAATCGGCCGCGCTCCAGTCCGCTCAGGTCGGCGAGCGTCGTTTGAGCCGCGTCCATGCTGGCCAACACCAAGCGCGCCTGCCCCAGAAACGCTTCGCCGGCGGGATTGAGCACGATGTTGCGACCGACGCGGTCGAACAGGGGCACGCGATGACGCCCTTCCAAAGCCGCGACCGCGCTGCTGACCGCCGACGGTGAAAGATTGAGCGCGCGGGCCGCCTCGGTGAGGTGCTGGCGCTCGGCCACGGCGACGAAGATGCGCAACTGCTCAAGGGTCATGGGGCGTCCTTCATCGGGTTCGTGGACATCGTCCCATATTGTAGAACGATCTGTTTGAACCATAAACATGGAATTCACGATCGGCCGGCGCGAAAGTCTGGATAGAGACATTCGGAGACCCGTTATGATTACTCGCTCGCTTAGCGACGACGACTTGAAGCTGTTGGCGCGCCGTGCCGGAACGAAAGGTCGAGAATCCATTGGTCTGGAGACCGTTCGGCTGGATCGAACGGTTTGCTCGGCCCTGTCAGCTCAAATGCACCATTTGGTAAGGTGCGGGCCTTAGGCAGTGACAATGGCCCGCCCGAAGAAGTCCACCGATGACCCGTTTCGCTGGTTTGACTCCTCGCCCGAGGTGATCGGGCTGGTGGTCATGATGTACGTGCGCTACCCATTGTCGCTGCGCAACGTCGAGG
>JAYTXV010000302.1:0-2471 GCA_043742805.1 Caulobacteraceae bacterium
TGATCGAGAATGGCCTGGCGGCCTGGAGTGGCGGCGAGGGCGTCAGCCGCGCCCTGATCGTCCGGGGCCGCGCCAACCTGCTAGGCGACCCGACCATCGCCGCCGACCTCGAGCGGGTTCGTATGCTGTTCGACGATCTTGAACAGAAGGAGCAGCTGATCAGTTTGCTCGACGATGTTCGCGCGGCCGAGGGCGTGCGCATTTTCATCGGCGCCGAGACGCGGCTGTTCTCCCTTTCGGGTTCCGCCTTGATCGCGGCGCCCTATATGTCCGGCAGACAAAGGGTGCTGGGTGCGATCGGCGTGATCGGCCCGGCCCGGCTCAACTACGCCCGGATCATCCCCTTGGTGGACTACACCGCCAGGACCCTGGGCCGGATGATGAACGCCGGCGGCTGAAACGTCGCTGACAGGAACAAAGAAGGACTTTGATGACCGACACCGACACCCAGACCTACGGCGCCGAAGACGAGGCGATTGACGCGCTGGACGAAGCCACCGTGGAAAGCCTGCGGGCCGAGGCCGCCGCGCTGAAGGAACAGGCGATGCGCTACGCTGCCGAGGTGGAGAACACCCGCCGCCGCGCCGAGCGCGAGGTCAACGACGCCCGCGCCTACGCCATCTCCAAATTCGCCAAGGACCTGATGGGGGTCGCCGACAACCTCGCCCGGGCCCTGGAGCACGCGCCCCGCGACGCGGAGGATCAACTCAGCCACAACCTGACCGTTGGCCTGGAGATGACCCAGAAAGATCTCAACACCGCCTTCGAGCGCAACGGCCTCAAGCGGTTGCATCCCGAGCTGGGTGAGCGGTTCGATCCTCATCAGCACCAGGCGGTGATGGAACAGACATCCGGCGAGATCGCGCCCGGCGGCGTCGTTCAGGTGCTGCAGACGGGCTACGAGCTTTTCGGCCGGATCATTCGCCCGGCCATGGTGGTGGTGGCCGCCAGAGACTCCACCGGTCAGCCTCGGCCCACCGAATCAACGGTGCCGGACGGCGAATCCTGAACCAATCCTCGCGCGGTGAGGGAAGCCCCTTCCTCGCGCGGACAAATTCGTTACTCTGCAAAGTCCCTTTCACCCTGCCGCGACCGGGGGGATTCGCCCCCGGTACGCAGATGCGGATATGGACATGAAGCTGACGATCGAGCGGGCCTCGTTGCTGAAGGCCCTCGGACATGTGCAGAGCGTCGTCGAACGACGCAATACCATCCCGATTCTCTCCAATGTCCTTTTGACGGCGCGGGAGGGGGCGCTCGCCCTGTCGGCGACAGACCTGGATATGGAAATTCTCGATGAGGCCGTCGCCCGCGTCGAGACGCCCGGCCAGATCACCGCGCCCGCGCACACCCTTTACGAGATCGTCCGCAAGCTGCCCGAAGGCGCGGAGATTTCGCTGAGCTTCAACGGCGAGGATCCCCGCCTGCAGGTTCGCGCCGGCCGCTACCGGGTCAACTTGCCTGTCCTGCCCGCCGGTGATTTCCCGGTGATGTCGTCGGACGGATTGTCCCAGCCCGTGTCGGTGGAGACCGCCGGCCTGATGCGGCTGATCGACCGCACCCGCTTCGCGATCTCCACTGAAGAAACGCGTTATTATCTCACCGGTATCTACCTCCACACCCTGGTCGAAAACGGCCGCGAGATTCTCCGCGCCGTGGCCACCGACGGCCACCGTCTGGCCCTGGCCGACATGCCGGCGCCAGAGGGCGCCGCCGGCGCGCCGGGCGTAATCGTGCCGCGCAAGACCATCCAGGAAGCCCGTCGCCTTCTGGAGAGCGCCGGCGAGACCATCGAGGTGCTGCTCAGCCCGCAGAAGGCGCGCTTCGACTTCGGCCGGGCAAGCCTGACGTCAAAGGTCATCGATGGCTCCTTCCCCGACTACACGCGGGTGATTCCGCGCGACAACACCCGCATCATGACGGTCGACAACGCCTTGTTCGCCGCCGCCGTCGACCGGGTGGCGACGATCTCCTCGGAGAAGAGCCGCTCGGTGAAGCTGTCCGCCGAGCGCGGCCGGATCGTCCTGACCGTGCGCAACATGGAGACCGGCCAGGCCGTCGAGGAACTGGAGGTCGACTACGACGGCGAGCCCTTCGAAATCGGTTTCAACGCCCGGTACCTGCTCGACGTCACCGCTCAGATCGGCGGTGAACTGACAGAGTTCCGCTTCGCCGATCGTCCGGCGTCGGCGACCATGCTCGACCCGGTGTTGGTGATCGATCCGACCGATCCGCATGTCCAATATGTGCTGATGCCGCTTAGGGCTTGAGGCCTCGGGCGAGACCTACGGCAAGGCGGTGCGCTCCGCGCTGATCCATCTGCGGCTGACGGACTTTCGCTGTTACCCGGTCGCCGACCTCTCGCCCGGTGGCCGCAGTGTGTTTCTGTTCGGCCCCAATGGGGCGGGCAAGACCAACCTGCTCGAAGCCGTCAGCCTGCTGTCCCCCGGCCGCGGCCTGCGAAACGCGCC
>JAYTXV010000303.1:0-4408 GCA_043742805.1 Caulobacteraceae bacterium
CCGGCCGCTCCATCTGGATTTCGCGGCGCCCGGCGCGGACATGGCGGCGGCCTTGCCAGGCGGGGGATACGCCGCGGTGCGCGGGACCTCGTTCGCCGCTCCCCTAGTCGCCGCGCGCCTGGCCGCGCAGTCGGGCGATGCGCTGAGCGGCGTGGCGGCGGAGGCGCGCCCGGGGAAAGGCGGCCAAGTGGGACGCGGCGTGGTCTGTGATAGCTGCCGAAATGATCCGCGAAAACTTCAAATAAAATCCGTTACCGGCTGGAAGAACTAAGGACGGCCTGACGTTAGCCAACAAGAGGCGCCATGGCGGCGCCCATAACGAAGGAATCTGATCAATGAAAAATCTTCAGCTTTTCTCAAGTGCGATAGCGATGGCCTTGGCGCTGTCCGGGGCTTCGGCCAACGCTCAGTTGCTCGGGGGCTCGGGCGGCGGGCTGACAGGTTCGCTGGGCGGCGCGCTCGGCGGGGTGGGCAATGTCGGTGGATCCGTCGGTTCCCTCGGTTCGGTATCGCAATCCTTGACCGGTTCGGTGACCGGGGACGGCAGCGCGCATACGAGCCATTCCGTCGATACCATGACGGGTTCGGCCAGCGCGGGCGGCGGTCTCGCCGGCACGGTGAGCGGCGCGGTCAATGGCGCCACGGACGCCCGTTCGCACGTCGGAGATATTTCTGGTTCCGGCGGTCTGGCCGGTTCCCAGTCGGTGGATCGGGACGTCAGCACGTCTATCTCCGCCATCGGGACAGATGGCGTGAGCAGCATCGCCGGTCAAACAGCGGGCAACGTGTCGGGCCTGGCGATGGCGAGCGGTCAGCAAGCGCAGAGTGCGGGCTCAGCCACCGGCAGCGTACAGAACGCAGCCAGCGGCGCGGCGTCGGGTGCGATGTCCTCCACATCAACTGGCGGCGTTTCGGGGAGCGGCGTCGCGCACGGCACCGGCCGGGCCGTGGGCGGTCAGTCGCTCAACCCGGGTCAGCGAAACGCCCAACCCTCCGCGAGCGGCTCGCATAGTGGCCACAGATCAGGCGCCGTCGCCGCCGACCGCAATTCGGCGGATTAACAGACCCGCCCATGCTGTCCGCCTGGACTTGGCCGCCCGGTTCACTTGCTACGGTGGACCGGGCGGTCGGGTCTAGACCCAGCCTCTTTTCGAAGAGCGCTCCTGCGTGCCCTCCGGAGAACAGGCGCACCCGGTGCTGTCAGTCCAATGGCAATTTGTTTCCGGTAGGCCGCAGGTCGCCCAAACGGTGCTGTCAGTCTAACGACAACTTGTCTCCGGTTGGGCGCAGCTCACCCAAACCCATGCGTTGTTAGCCCATGACTGCTCGCCACTCCGCCAGCGCCTGGGAGCGTCTTTCCTTGTATTGTTCCCGGCTGATGAGGTGGCGCTCCTGATTGAAATGGTTGGTGACGGATCCATGGACCGAGGCAAATTTCTGGAGGGTCTTCATCCTCCGGAACCGCGGCATGGCGCGCTTTCGTCGTCGGAAAGGAAGGTGGCTGTTTTCGGCTCTGTTGTTCTTCCAGCGGCCGACCGGCGCCTGGAGTCTAGCGGCGCGGAGGTCCTTCAGCGCGGCCCCGTAGGAGCGCAGGCCATCGGTGACGATTGCCTTGGGACGGCCGTGCCGCTTCAGGGCTTTCTTGATGGATCTCAGGGCCGCTGCCTTGTCCCGCCTGGTGGTGACGAAGGATTCCAGAACCTCGCCCTCATGATCGACGGCGCGCCAGAGGTAGCGCATCTCGCCGTTGATTTTCACGTAGACTTCGTCGAGATGCCATCGCCAATGCGTGTGAGCCCGCATCCGATCAACCCGCTTGCTGCGGATCTCAGCGGCGAACATCGGACCAAACCTGTTTCACCACAGCCGCACTGTCTCGTTGCAGATGTCGATGCCGCGCTCGAACAGCAGATCCTCGACATTTCGCAGGGACAGCGGGTATTTGACATACATCATCACCACTAGGCGGATCACCTCGGGAGAGAAGTCAAACCAGCGAAACGGGTCATCGGGCGACTTCTCCTGACGGGCCATACCCACCGCCTAAACAACATCTGTTACCGGACAGTGCATTTGCGCTGCCAGAGCCCTTCACAACCCTAGTCGTTCAGGGACCTCGCGTATTTCGCCGCGTTTTCGCCTGCCAGTTTCCCGAACACGAGACAGGGCCCGAACGAGCCGCCGCCGCCGATATAAACGTCACCGTGAATATTGCCCACGGTTTCGCCCGCGGCATAGAGCCCGCGCACGGTTTTCTCGGCCTTATCGATAACACACGTATCTGCATTGATGCGCAGTCCCGTCCCCGTCCAGCAGAGTATGGCCGCTCTGATCTCTACCGCGTAGAATGGAGGGGTCACGATCGGGGCCATTGTGCCCCGCTTGAAGAAGGCAGTGTCCTGACCTGCCTCGACATCATTGTTATAGCGCTCGATTGCACCCTTGAGCCCGTCCACATCGATACCGGCCTTAGTCGCGAGCTCGGCCAGGGTGTCTTCCCGGAAGATGAATCCTTCCTCTGCCTTCCGCTCGAGGATCTCATCGACCCAATTGGCCTGGAATTGCGGGCTCCGCTTTGCGGCCGCGCGCGCCGCTTCGTCGAACACGGCATAGGCGTGTCCACCTTGCTTTTTCAGCAAGCCGGCCATCACCGTGTAAGTGGCCGTTTCGTCGCAGAAGCGCCTGCCCTGCTTGTTGACCATGACGAGCCAAGGCGGCAGCGCAACCTCGAGGTCACGGCTGAACCCAGGCGTGGCGAGCAGAAGCGCGCGATCATGGCCGTCGACAACACCGCCCACGGCTTCACCGAGTGTGATGCCGTCGCCCCGTGCGCCTTCGGCGCCAATATACCAGCACCACTCTCCCGTGGCGGCCGCCACGGGTAGGTATTTCCGAATCATCTCCGGGTTCGCGCCAAACCCTCCGGTCGCTATGATGACGGCGCCGCACGTTGCCTCGTCGTTTCCGATTCGTAGCCCGGTGACTCGCCCATCGTCATCGGTGACCAGTGAGCTGACGCGCGAGCCCAGTACGAGGTCTACGCCTCTGTTACTTCGACAACTATCAAGCACGTTGATGACCTCTTGCCCTTCACCTTGGGGTGGGTGTCCGCGGGGCACAGAACCAAGGCCGGAGGCGTAAAGAGCTTCCTTGGGATATTTCACGCCCAGGCTGATAACCCATTCTAGTGTCGGCGCTGAAAGATCGCAGTAGCGCCGCACTACGGCCGGATCGACCAGCCACTGGGACAATATCATATAGTGCTCAAACATGGCGTCGGCGGAGTCGCCGATGATGCCGACGTCATTCTGGACGGACGTACCTGCGGCATAGAAGTGTCCACCTGACAGCCGCGACGAGCCTCCTAAGCGTTTTTCACTTTCCACGACCAAAACAGAGGCGCCGGCATCGGCTGCTGCGACGGCAGCTGCCAGACCCGCAGCACCCGAGCCGACGACGATGACGTCATAATCTCTTGCCATGTTTCACGTTCTCCGACAGACCGCTCCAAGTAGCGTCTTAACTACGGTTCAACATATCCGAGCGCAACACAGTGGAAGCGGGCATTGGGCACCGGGCACATCCCACCGATGAAAGGCGACAATTCACGATCGAGTTAGCGGCGCTGTAATCTGTGGACGGGCTCTGCGTCGTAACGGTGGATAATGGAGTTGGCTATCTCTCGCGGTGCGGTCATCTGTCTGGCCTGTTTGAGCTTTGCTTTTTGAAAGCTGGCCCCGCTAACGGAATTTCAAAATGGTCTCTTAGATGTGGCCCTTTCAGACCATCGAGCACAAAGGCTCCGACAGAGCCTCGGGTTTCCAGGTTCGCGGCCGCGTTCAGATCACCAGCACCGGTTGCACCCTTACAGCTTCGAGCCTCGGCCGTGAGCCGCGACGTACTCTGACGGCACCCGATCCCGCCGTCATTGCATCGTGCGCCGTCATCTGCGCTCCCTGCAGCATTCGCTGGTTCACCCGGGAAAGGTAAAACGCGTTGCGGTATTGCCAAGGGGGGAGGAGGCGCGGGAAGTTTCGTTCGTACCGGGCGCTTGGATGCTGGGTCGGGAGTTTTCATGACGATCCTGGACGAGTTCCGGCTGGACGGTCACGCGGCGGTGGTCACCGGAGCGGGGCGTGGCATCGGTCGCTCCATCGCCGTGGGCCTGGCTGAAGCGGGCGCCGACGTGGCCGTGGCAGCCCGACGCACCGAAGAAATCGAGGCGGTGGCGGCGGAGATTCGCGCCCTTGGCCGCAAGGGCGTCGCCATCACCACCGACATGCTGGACATGGTCCAGATCGACCATCTTGCGGCAGAAGCCGAAAAGGCGCTCGGCAAGCTGACTATCTGGGTCAATAACGCCGGCGGCGCCGATGACCGCACGATCCGCAACCTGATCGACGTGCCG
>JAYTXV010000304.1:0-3452 GCA_043742805.1 Caulobacteraceae bacterium
CGGAATCACCCGCGAGGCGGCGCGCGCCCTGGGCCTGGCCCACGAGATCGGCACGCTGGAGGCGGGCAAGCGCTGCGACCTGGCGATCTGGGACATCGAACGACCGGCCGAGCTGGTCTATCGCATGGGCTTCAACCCCCTATCTGCGCGCGTGTTCGGAGGCCGGGGATGACGCCGATCATGCTGCGGCCGGGCGATGTCGACCTTTCGACCTGGAACCAGGTCTATCGCGGTGCGCCGGTGCGCCTCGACCCGGCCTCGGCCCCGGCCATCGCCAGAAGCGCCGAAGCGGTCGGCCGAATCCTGGCCAGGGGCGCGCCGATCTATGGCGTCAACACCGGGTTCGGAAAGCTGGCCGGCGTCCGAATCGAAGCCGGCGATCTGGCGACTCTGCAGCGGAACATCGTGCTGTCGCACGCCGCCGGCGTTGGCGAGCCCTCGCCGATCCCGGTCATCCGGCTGATGCTGGCCTTGAAACTGGCCAGCCTGGCCCAGGGCGCGTCGGGTGTCGCGCCGGAGACCATCGCGCTTCTGGAGGCGATGCTGGCCCGGGACCTGACCCCGGTCGTGCCGGTCAAGGGCTCGGTGGGCGCCTCGGGCGACCTGGCGCCGCTGGCGCACATGGCCGCGACGATGATCGGCGTCGGCGACATGTTCGTCGGTGAGGCGCGAATACCGGCCGCCCAGGCGCTCAAAGCCGCTGGCCTCTCTCCCATGACCCTCGGACCCAAGGAGGGATTGGCGCTGCTCAACGGCACCCAGTTCTCCACCGCCAACGCCCTGGCCGCCCTGTTCGAGGCCGAGGTATTGTTTCGCTCCGCCCTTGTGACCGGCGCACTGTCCACCGAAGCGGCCAAAGGGTCGGACGCGCCCTTCGATCACCGAATCCACCTGTTGCGCCGGCAGCCCGGCCAGATCGTAGTGGCCGACGCGCTGCGCGACCTGATGGCCGGTTCGGCGATCCGCAAATCCCATCTGCTCGGCGACGAGCGGGTGCAGGACCCCTATTGCCTGCGCTGCCAGCCGCAGGTGATGGGCGCCGCCCTGGACATCCTGCGCCAAGCCGCCGCGACCCTGGGTTTCGAGGCCAATGGCGTTTCCGACAATCCGCTGATCTTCGCCGATACCGACGAGGCGCTGTCGGGCGGCAACTTTCACGCCGAGCCGGTGGCCTTCGCCGCCGACATAATTGCCCTGGCGGTTTGCGAGATCGGCTCACTGGCCGAGCGGCGGATCGCGATGCTGGTCGACCCGGCGCTGTCGGGGCTGCCGGCCTTTCTGACCCCCCGGCCCGGCCTCAACTCCGGCTTCATGATCCCGCAGGTAACCGCCGCCGCCCTGGTCTCGGAAAACAAGCAGAAGGCCTATCCAGCCAGCGTCGATTCGATCCCCACCTCCGCCAACCAGGAGGATCACGTCTCGATGGCCGCCCACGGGGCGCGGCGGCTGTTGGAGATGGTCGAGAACGCCAAGGCGGTGGTGGCGATCGAGCTGCTGGCCGCCGCCCAGGGCTGTGATTTCCACGCCCCGCTGGCGTCGAGCCCGGCGCTTGAGGCGGTGCGGACCACGGTGCGCGCGAAGGTGCCGCACCTGTTCGACGACCGGCATTTCCATCCCGATATCGCCGCCGCCATCCGCCTGGTGGACTCGGGCACGGTTATCGAAGCGGCCTCGGCGATCGCCCTGCCCGGCTTTGCCCCATGAACCCGGACTGGCTGGAAATCCGCCGGGGCGACGCGCCGCTGGTCGTCAGTTTCCCCCACACCGGGATCCACATCCCGGTGGAGCTGGAAGACCGTTTCGTTTCGCCCTGGCTGGCCCGCAAGGACGCCGACTGGTGGATCGACCGGCTCTATGACTTCGCCGCCGACCTCGGAGCCACCACCGTGCGCACCCGCATTTCGCGCAGTGTAATCGATGTGAACCGCGACCCGTCCGGCGCCTCGCTCTATCCGGGCCAGGCGACCACCGAGCTTTGCCCGACCACAACCTTCGACGGCGAGCCGATGTATCGCGCCGGGCGTGAGCCCGACCCCGCTGAGATCGACCGCCGGCGCGAAACCTGGTTCGCGCCCTATCACGCCGCCCTGGACGATGAGCTGGCTAGGCTGCGCGCCGCGCATGGCCGGGTCGTGCTCTATGAGGCTCATTCGATCCGCTCGGTGATCCCGCGCCTGTTCGAGGGCGAGCTGCCGCAATTCAACCTGGGGACCAACAGCGGCGCCAGTTGCGATCCGGCCCTGACCCGCGCGGTCGAGGCCGCCTGCGACACGACCGGCCGGAGCCGCGCGACCAACGGCCGGTTCAAGGGCGGCTGGACGACGCGCAGATGCGGCCGCCCAGCCGAGGGCGTGCACGCGATGCAGATGGAGCTGGCCTGCCGAGGCTACATGGACGAGCCGATCTCCGCGCCGACGCCCGAAACCTGGCCCACGCCCTACCGCCCCGAACAGGCGGCGGCGATGCGCGCGGCGCTCACCGATGTCCTGAAGACCTGCCTCGCCTTCGCCAAAGCTTGAGATCGCCATGACCCGCCTCGACACCACCCGCGTCATCCGCGCCGCCACCGGAACCGAGTGCACCGCCAAAAGCTGGCTGACCGAGGCGCCGTTGCGGATGCTGATGAACAACCTGGATCCGGATGTCGCCGAGCGGCCGGAGGCGCTGGTGGTCTATGGCGGCATCGGCCGCGCGGCCCGCGACTGGGAGAGCTACGACAAGATTGTCGAGACCCTGCGCCGGCTGGAGGACGACGAGACCCTGCTGGTGCAGTCGGGCAAGCCCGTGGGCGTGTTCCGCACCCACGCCGACGCGCCCCGGGTGCTGATCGCCAACTCCAATCTGGTGCCGCGCTGGGCGACATGGGAGCATTTCAACGAGCTCGATCGCCAGGGCCTGATGATGTACGGCCAGATGACCGCCGGCTCGTGGATCTATATCGGCGCCCAGGGCATCGTTCAGGGCACCTATGAGACCTTCGTCGAGATGGGCCGCCAGCACTATGGCGGCGATCTGGCCGGCCGCTGGCTGCTGACCGCGGGCCTGGGCGGCATGGGCGGCGCCCAGCCCCTGGCGGCGGTGATGGCCGGCGCCTCGTGCCTGGCCATCGAATGTCAGCCGAGCCGGATCGAGATGCGCCTGCGCACCGGCTATCTGGACCGCCGCGCCGACAGCCTCGACGAGGCCCTGGCCATTGTCGAACAATCATGCCGCGACAAGGCGCCGGTATCGGTCGGTCTGCTGGGCAACGCCGCCGAGCTGCTGCCGCAGATGTTCCGGCGCGGCGTGCGCCCCGACCTGCTCACCGACCAGACTTCGGCCCACGACCCGATCAACGGCTACCTGCCGGGGGGCTGGAGCCTCGAGCGCTGGGCCGCCATGCGCGAACAGGACCCCACGCAGGTGGCCGAGGCCGCCAAGGCCTCGATGGCCGAGCACGTCCAGGCGATGCT
>JAYTXV010000305.1:0-2541 GCA_043742805.1 Caulobacteraceae bacterium
GGTGTTGGCCGATACGATGGTGGTGTCGGCCTTCAGGTCGCGGAACGTCCTGGCCCCGTGGAAGGCGACATAGAACTCGCGCCCATCGCCGTCCTCGACGCGGAACGGCCGGATGTGCGGGTCGGCCGCCTTGGCGATCCGCTTGGCCAGGCCGAACATCGGGGCCGAGGCCTTGGCGGTGGCGGCGACAGCGCCCAGGCCGGTGGCGAACACGGCCGAAGAGTTGCTCTTCAGCAGCCCGAACAGCACCCGGTCGACATTGGCGGCAACCCAGGTGTTCTGTTGCGCCGTGCTCGCCGCGTCATAGGCGACGCAGGTGCCGCTGGTGTCGGTGACGATCATCGCCAGCGCCTTGATGATATCGTCCCGCAGCTTCTCGGAGCCCCAGATGTTCAGGGCGTCCTTTGAGGCGTTCCACAGGTCGATCTCGGTGCGGAACGTGGTCGATTTGGGCAGGCGAACGGCATTGCGCCGCCAGTCGATGGTGATCGGACAGTTGAAGTTGGTCAGCTCCTCCTCCAGCCCGTCCAGCACCGTCCCCCCGGTCACGCCGGCGGCCTTCAGGCGGCCGATGAACGGGATGTTGATGGTGCGGAAAGCCTCGGATTCCTGCTGGAACTTGGTCAGGATGATGCCGCCTTTATTCACGTCGGCATTCGACATGTACGGCATGAACCGCGAGGTGCGGATATATTCCTGGAAATAGGTCGTAACCCAGCTCTGCCGCTCGGAGGCGGTCGCGAGGGTGGTTTCAGCCATTGATCAATTCCTTCTTGGGTTTGGTGTTTAGCGCCGGATCACGGCCGCGAAGGCCTGTCCGGGGCCGATAGGGGATCGTCCCGGCCCGCCATTGCCCGGCGCGTTGGCCAGTGTCCTCGGCGGGGCCTTCGCCGCCGCCTGCGGCACAGCCACCTGCGAAGCCTGGGCCTCTCGCCAGCTGTTGAACGCCGCCAGATCGCCGGGCTTCACCGTCCGCAGGACCTGTTCGCGGTTGAACGCCTGGCAGGCGTCCTCATAGGGGTCTTCCGCCCCGCGCATCCGCTGGTTGAACTGGGGATCCTGGTCGCATTGCTGGGCCGCCCAGTCGTGGACCGAGGCGATCTGGTCCTTGCCGTACTCCCGTTCGGCGAACCGGCGCGAGGCGCGCAGGTTCTGGGCGTACAGCGCCTGCTTGACCGCTTCATGCGGCTCCAGGGGTTCGGCCGGTTGCGCCTGGGCCCGCATCGCCGCGATCTGGTTCTCCAGGCCATCGGCGCGAGCCCGTTCGGCCTGACGCTTGTCGCGTTCGTCCAGCAGCGCCGAAATCGGCACGTGCCCTGGTCTGGCCGCCGTCGCCGGCGTCTCCAGGCGTGGGTCTTCAATCCGCGCGGGCGAGCCCGGCGGCAGGTTGATCATATCGTTCATGGTGTGTCCTCGCCCAAGACGGTGGCGGCCCGATGCGCCCGCATGGCGGCGTCCCATCCGGGGGTTACGAGCCCCGGCCCTCGAAAACGCCCGTCACCCCGGCGGCGGGTCGGTTACCTGAAGTTCCTGATCGCTCTGTTGCGCGGTCTCGCCGGAGTTGAACCCGCCCCGCCCGGCGCCGACGCTCTCAGCTGGGCCGACGCTTTTTGGGCCGATGCTTTTGGCATAAGTCAGGGCGTCCAGGGTCTTGGCGAAGCCGGTGGCGCCGTGCAGCGGCGCCTTGGCCTGGATTTCCGCCGTGCGCGCCTGAAGCTCGGCCAGCTTGGCCTGGGCCATCGCCTGGCCCATCTGGGCTTCCTGGTCGGCCCGCGCCGACTGGGCCTGGGCGGCCTGGTTCAGCGTATCGAGCAGGCCGCGCTTGTGCGGAATGGGCGACAGCTGGATCAGGGTCGCCAGCGGAACCTGCTGCTGATAGGCCGCGCTCGACCCCACCAGCCGCATCAGCTCGTTGAACGCCTCCTGCCGCACCGTCCCGGTCTCGGCCTGGCTATCGACCTCGATATCGACGTCGATCTCCGCCAGACTGCTCGCCGGGCTTTGGTCGTCTCTCTGGTCGGGCCCCTGGCCCCCAGTCTGGTTCAGCCCAACGAACCGGGGCGCGTTCTCGTCGTCGGTGACGCGGATGAACCGCGGCGCGGTCCAGAACTGTTTGGCCCGCGCCCACATCTGGCGATAGATTCGCAGCTCCCAGTCCTCCAGGGCGCCATACAGATTGGCCAGCTCCACCAGCCCCGATTGCTGGCGCGCCAGCAGCGCCCGGCCGCTGTCGTCATGTTCGTTGCGGCCCAGGATCGCCGGGCTCGGGCCCATGCGCTCGATCTCGGCCTTGGCCTCGGCCATCATTTCGCGGTTGCCCTGGAACTCGGCCACGTTGTTGACCAGCGCCCACCCGAACGGGATCACCCCGTCCGGCCGCGCCGCCTCGGCCCGCGCCGTGTCGGCGTCGACGTCGGACGCCGATGCCTCCACCGCCTGCAGCCGCGTGACGTTCAACAGGTGGATGCTCTTGGACCGGCGCTTGTTGATCTCGTCCTGCGGACCGATCATGTCCCACACCGCGCCATAGCGGCTGTTGTC
>JAYTXV010000306.1:0-2651 GCA_043742805.1 Caulobacteraceae bacterium
TGGGTCGAGATGATCGCGTGAATGCCCAAACCATGCGCATATCGACGCTTGGCCTTGTGATAGTTTGCCCACCGAGGCGTTCGTTCGGGAGTACAAAGACCGGCATGACACGGCGCGAGATGGGACTGTTCGCCCTGCTGGGCCTTGGCGTCTGGCTGCAGGGGGCGGTGATGTTCCGCCTCGGTGGCCGGGTAATGTTCGAAAGCGGGCCTTGGGTGCTGCTGCTCAGCGGCGCGGCGATCGCCCTCAGCGTTTGCGTGCTGCTGCGAACGGTGATGTCCTGGCGAAAGGCGCCTGCCTCTCAGGCGGTGCTGGTCGCGGTGATCATGGCTTTGCCGGGGCTGTTCGGCGATGTCGCCTACATCAGCGCCTTCAACTGGTTCACCGGCCTGAACGCCACCACCGCGGCGCCCTTCGCGGCGCTGATCATCTTCGGCAACGCGGTTCTGCTGACCTACGCCCTGGTCCGGGCGAGGCCTCTGATCGCCGATCTCTAGTCCAGACGATATGACAGGCCCCATGAAATTTCTATTCCTGATCCTGGCGACACCGCTCGTCGGCTGGACGGCTCCGCCGGCTTTCCCGCTTGCGCAGCGGCCGGTGGCAAGCATCGTCAGTCCGATCTGGGGCGACGACGGGTTTCGCGACGCGGCCCGAGAGGTCGATCAGATCGCCGGGCGTCTCAAGCTTCGCCCTGGCCAGACGGTGGCCGACATCGGCGCGGGCTCCGGCTATGACACCCTGCGCCTCGCCAAGGTTGTCGCTCCCGGCGGGTCGGTGATCGCCGAGGACGTGACGCCCGCCTATCTCGAGACCTTGAAGGCCTCGGCTACCAGCCGGCGTCTGGCCAACATCCGGACGGTGCTCGGCTCTACCGGCGATCCGAAGCTCGCGCCCCAATCGATCGACGCGGCGATCATGGTGCATATGTATCATGAGATTCAGCGGCCCTATGAGCTGCTCTACAACCTCGCCCCGGCGTTCAGGGTTGGCGGCCGGCTGGGGATCGAGGAGCTCGACCGCCCGACCGAACTCCACGGCACCCCGCCGGCGCTGCTGACCTGCGAACTGCGGGCGGTTGGCTATCGCCAGCTCAGCCTGGCCCCGATGAAGGGTGGCCTCGGCTATTTCGCCGTGTTCGCCGCGCCTGGCGCCGCGACGCGCCCGGCGCCCGGACTGATCAAGGCCTGCCGGCCCCGGCGCCCCATCACCAATCAAGGAGCCACTGGATGACAACTCACAGTCCCCACCCCCGGATTGCGGAGCGCAAGGCGAATGGCGTCGTCAGCATCAGCGCTGAACACCGAGGCTTCAACGGCTGGCTGGCGCTGAAGATCACCAACGGCGTGGCGACCATGTGGTGCGCTTATGCCTTCGCCGCCCTGGCTCTCGTCAGCCTGCCCGACGCGATCAAGGCCGGCACGGCGGCGCTGATCGCCTGGATCGCCCAGACCTTCCTGCAACTGGTCCTGCTGTCGATCATCATGGTTGGCCAGAAGGTCGCCGCGGTCGCTTCCGACAAGCAGTCCCTGCAAACCTACAAGGATGCCGAGGCGCTGCTGGAAATCAGCAATGACGTCCACAAACTGCTCAAACTGAACAACGAACTGACCGAGGAAATCCACAGGGTTCTCAACAGGGCTTCACCCGAGACCAACCCCGGCGGCCAGGCGGGGCCGGCCTGAACCTGAATTCGGACTCAGCGCCCTTCTCCCATTCCCGCTAGCCAGTCGTCGGACTCGTTGGCGATCCAGGCCTGTGCCTCGGCCTCGGTCTCGAAACGGCTGATGCGTTTCTCGCGGCCGTCGGGAAACAGGATCTGGACGAACCAGCCGGGCGATCCCTTGATCAAGCGCGGCGACAGGGTGAGCGTCTTCATCATTACGGAGCCCATCGGCGGTAGGCAGAGCATTATAGGGGTTCGGTCGCCTTAAGCCAACGAACCGGCACGTCAAGCACTCCCGCCAGTCTTTCAAGGGTTTCCGTCGTCCCCGCTTGTTCGGCCACTGCGGTCTGTGAAAGCCCTCGCCAAAGCCTGACCGCCTTGAGCAGGCTGCCGCCTTGCAAGCGCCGGCGCCGCTGCCCTCGATGGATAAAGTCAGTCACCACCCGTTGATCGATTGAATGAATATCGCGTCCACGCTGTCCGCCAATCTGGGCGGTTCCAGCCGAACTTGACTCCATCCCGTCCACAATCTATTTCGCTATTTAGTTAATTAGAATGACATTGCGTGGATAAGGTATTTCAAGCCCTGGCGTCGACTCCGCGCCGCCAGATTCTGGCCTATCTGTCCGAGCTGGATTTGACGGCCGGTGAGATCGCGGCCCGATTCGAAATGAGCAAGCCTGCGATAAGTAAACACCTGCAGATCCTAGAGAATGCAGGGCTGGTTCTGAGCGAAAAGCGTGGCCAGTTTGTCCACTACTCCCTCGTCCGTGATCACCTTGCGAACACCTTGAATGGGTTCGTCCAGAATGTTTGTCCGGTCTCGATGCCGCTCAAGAAAGAGAGCGCGCGCCTGAAAAGCGCGCGAAAGCCGTCTACCAAATAGGGGGACGTCTTGCAACTCGTGGCTGGTTCAGAACGCATCGATGCCCAAGAAGGCGCGAACCCAGTCGAGGGAACGGTGCGCTGGGCGCCAGCGAAATCC
>JAYTXV010000307.1:0-1509 GCA_043742805.1 Caulobacteraceae bacterium
GTATCGCGACGGTAGCCGAGCGGGCCGGCGGAGGCCCGGCGCCCCAGGTCGTTCGCGGCATGGAAAACCTGCGCACCGCGCTTCGCCTGAAACTAGAGCTGGGCAAGCTCACCGAGGCCCAGGTCGCCGCTATCGCCACCGCGCTGGACACAGCCGCCCAGGGCGTCGAACAGGCCTAAACAGCCTGTCCTTCGGGATTGTCTCAGTTTCCGAAATGGTTGTTTTTATAGGGTCCGCGCGGACCGCGTTTACCAAGCCCCGCTCTCGGGGCGCGAGCTTCGAGCAGATTGGCGATGTCTTCCATCGACCATAAGCGATCCGTTATCCTGGCCGCCATTGCGGGTGATACTTTCAGCGTCCTGATCGCGCCGGTGCGTTCGGCGGGGCCCTATCGGCCCGGCGCGACCGTTGTTAGGCCGTAAAGCTTGATCAGCATGGCATAGTCGATATCACCACCGATGGCGCGCAGGCTGACAACGGCCGCCGCGCCTCGGGCAATCCTGACGCCGAGTCCTTGATTTGCAATATGCAGAACCCCACGTCCGCCCGGATGGTCAGTGGCACACCCCGTTCCAGGATACCGAGCCGGGTCTCACCAGGGGAAGAGCCACCGTATCTACAGTGATTAACGGTGGAATCGGCGTGTTCGCAAAGGCTCCTGTCTCAAATTCATTGCGCCGCTACCCGACACACCGCCTCGAACGAGCCGCGACATAACCCTCAAATCTTCATTTCCGCCGGTCGCCGACGCCGCGACGCGCCTGCTGATCCTCGGCAGCCTGCCGGGCGAGGTGTCGCTGACGCGGGCTCAATACTATGCCCATCCCCAGAACCAGTTCTGGCGGCTGATGGAGACGGTGATCGAGGCCGATCTGGTCGGTCTGGCCTATCAGGCGCGGCTCGTCACCTTGCTGGGTCACGGGGTGGGGCTCTGGGACGTGGTCGGTCAGGCCCGGCGGACCGGGAGCCTTGACGGCGCCATCCGCGAGGTCACGCCCAACGCCCTGGGGGAGTTCGCCGCGACCTTGCCGGCCCTGCGGGCGATCGCCTTCAACGGTCTCACGGCCGCCGCCATCGGCCGTAAGCAGCTGCCTGCCGATTTCGCTCCGGCCGTGATCTCCCTGCCGTCCAGCAGCCCGGCCCACACCCTGGCCTTTGCGCGTAAAGCCGAAGTCTGGGCGGCGCTTAGGGGATTTTCCAACCGGGCGGCGAACGGCTAAAGCCTGTTACGACTTTGTCCACGGAGACGGCGATGCAAGTGACGGCGGCGGTGGCCAGGACGGCGGGAGCGGATTTTGCCCTGGAGAGTGTCGAGCTCGACGATCCCCGGCCCGACGAAATCCTGGTGCGGATCGCCGCGGTCGGCGTCTGCCATACCGACATCGTGGCGCGCGAGGGCGCCATGCCCTTCAGCCTGCCGGCCGTGCTCGGCCATGAGGGCGCCGGGATGGTCGAAGCGGTGGGTGCGGCGGTGACCAAGGTCTCGCCGGGCGACCGGGTGGCGATCAC
>JAYTXV010000308.1:0-6292 GCA_043742805.1 Caulobacteraceae bacterium
CGGAAAATCGCCCCGGGTTTCGGCGGGCGGCGGCGCCACGCGGCCGGCCGTATGGCCCTGGGTCTCGAAACGGGCCTTGCGCCTGGCCTCGGCCTCATAGGCGTTGACCGGCATGGTCTCATAGTTTCGCCCCCCCGGATGGGTCACATGATAGACGCAGCCACCGAGCGAGCGGTGGGCGCCTTTGTCGATGATGTCGAAGGTCAGCGGCGCGTGGACCGGCAGGGTGGGGTGAAGGCCGCTGAACAGTTTCCAGGCTTTGTAGCGAACCCCGGCCACCGCCTCCATCGAGACGCCGGTCGGGGTCATCGGCAAGGCGCGGCCGTTGCAGGTGATCAGATGGCGGTCGGGATGGAAGCCGTTGGCCTTGACCTGAAGCCGCTCCACCGACGAGTCCACGAACCGGGCCGTGCCGCCGGCTGTGCTCTCTTCGCCCATCACGTGCCAGGGCTCCAGGGCGTGGCGCAGTTCCAGGGTCACGCCGCCGTAGGCGACGGTTCCGTGGACCGGGAAGCGGAAGGCTCGCTGGGCCTCGAACCAGGTGGGATCGAAGGCGTAGCCGGCCTCGGCCAGATCCGCGAGCACCGTCGTGAAATCTTGCCACACGAAGTGCTCGAGCATGAAGCGGTCGTGCAGGGCGGTGCCCCAGCGGACCAGCGGACCGGCCTGGGGCTCGCGCCAGAACCAGGCGACCATCGCCCGGATCAGCAACGACTGGGCCAGGTTCATGCGCGCGTCCGGCGGCATCTCGAAGCCCCGGAACTCCAGCAGACCCAACCGCCCGGTCGGGCCATCGGGGGAATACAGCTTGTCGATACAGATCTCGGTGCGGTGGGTGTTGCCGGCCACGTCGATCAGCAGGTTGCGCAGCAGGCGGTCGACCAGCCAGGGCGCCGCCGCCTCGCCCTCTCCCGGGCCGGGGATCAGCGAAAGGGCGATGTCGAGTTCATAGAGCGCGTCGTGCCGCGCCTCGTCGACCCGGGGGGCCTGGCTCGTCGGGCCGATGAACAGGCCGGAGAACAGGTAGGAGAGCGACGGGTGGCGCTGCCAGTAGAGCAGCAGGCTTTTCAGCACGTCCGGGCGGCGCAGGAACGGTGAGTTGGCCGGGTTGGCTCCGCCCACCACGACGTGAGCGCCGCCGCCGGTGCCGGTGTGGCGCCCGTCGATCATGAACTTGTCGGCGGTGAGACGGCAGGCCCGGGCGTCTTCGTAGAGGCCGCTGGTGATCTCCACCGTCTCGTCCCAGCTGGAGGCCGGCTGGACGTTGACCTCGATGACTCCCGGATCTGGGGTGACCTTGAGCACCGCCAGGCGGGGATCGTCCGGGGGTGTGTAGCCCTCGATCCGCACCGGCAGGCCGGCCGCCGCCACCTCGACCTGGGCGATCAGCTCCAGATAATCCTCCAGGCGCGCGACCGGCGGCATGAACACATACAGCCAGCCCTTGCGAGCCTCGACGGAAAGCGCGGTGCGCACCGGACCGGTCTTGACGCGGGCTGGTTTGGACTTGGCGGCGGCGCTGGTGGTTTCCCCCGCCGAATAGATTTCGTCGAACGACGGGGCCTCGTCCCGAGCTTCAAAGGGGTCGCGGGGAACCAGGGTCGGATAGTCCGCCGTCTCCAGCACCGGCAGGCCGTCGAAGGGCAGGCGAAGTCCGACGGGTGAATCTCCGGGAATCAGGAACACGCCGCCGCGCCGGAACTTCCAGGCCTCGCCGACCCAGCCCTTGCCCTCCGCTCCGCCGCCGGCGCGGCGGATGGGCAGCACATAGCCGATGGTCTTGGAAAGCCCGCCGTCGATCGCCGCAACCAGGGTGGCGCGGCCCTTGGCATCGTCCAGGGTGAGGTCGTCGACGGTGATGTTGTCGGGCAGGTCGCTCTCGGCCTTGATCCAGTGCAGCGGGTCCTCGCGGGCCTCCAGCACCAGATCCGGAGCCAGGCCAAGTCGCTGGGCGAGGCGCCGGATCAGGGCCCCGCCATCCGCCGTAGTCGCTGCGGGCGTCGCGCCCGGATCGCGGTCGGCCCCGCGCCACACCGGCCGGCCGTCACGCCGCCAGAACAGTCCCAGGGCCCAGCGCGGCAGGGGCTCGCCCGGATACCATTTGCCCTGGCCATGGTGGATCAGGCCGCCCGGCGCGAAGCGATCCCGCAGGCGGCGCAGCAGCTGTTCGCCGATCACTGTCTTGGTGGGGCCGGTGGCGGCGGTGTTCCACTCGGCCGCCTCGCGATCGTCAATCGAGACGAAGGTCGGCTCGCCGCCCATGGTCAGGCGCACGTCCTGGGCGGTCAGATCGACCTCGACCGCCTCGCCCAGCGCCACCAGGGCTTGCCAATCAGGATCCTCGAACGGGCGGGTGATCCGCGTCGGCTGGGCCACGCGGGTGACGGTCATCTCGAAGTCGAACTCGACGGATGCGGCGGTAGCCACGCCGATGATGGCGGCGGCCGAGCGATGGTGGGGCGCGGCGGCGAGCGGAATATGGCCCTCGCCGCAGAGCAGGCCGGAGGTGGCGTCCAGGCCGATCCAGCCGGCGCCGGGGATATAGACCTCGGCCCAGGCGTGCAGGTCGGTGAAATCCACCTGGGTTCCCAGCGGCCCCTCGATCGGGTCGATGTCGGCCTTGAGCTGCAGCAGATAGCCGGACACGAACCGCGCCGCGAGGCCAAGCTTGCGGAACATCTGCACCAGCAGCCAGGCGCTGTCGCGGCATGAGCCGGAACCGATGGACAGCGTCTCGTCGGGACTCTGCACCCCAGGCTCCAGGCGCACCACATAGGCCACCCGGCTGCGAACCTCGGCGTTCAGATAAACCAGATAGTCCACCGTCGTGCGCCCGGCCGGGGCGACGGCGGCGACGATCTGGCTCAGCAGCGGGCCGTCCTCATCGACGGCGAAATAGGCGGCCAGGTCACGGGCGGTGTCGGTGGGATAGGCGAAGGGAAACGTCTCGGCATAGGGTTCGACGAAGAAGTCGAACGGATTGATCACCGTCAGGTCGGCGGTCAGATCGACCGACACGCTGAATTCGGTGGTCCGCTCGGGAAACACCACGCGCGCCAGCCAGGAGCCGTGAGGGTCCTGCTGCCAGTTGATGAAGTGGTTGGCCGGGGTGATCTTCAGCGAATAGCTGGGAATCCTGGTGCGGCAATGCGGCGCCGGACGCAGACGGATGGTCTGCGGCCCCAGCTCGACCAGGCGGTCATAGCGGTAACGGGTGACGTGATGGAGGGCGGCGAGGACCGACAGGACGGGCTCCGGATTTCAGGGACGCGACACGAGACTTGAACTTAACTCGTAGCGAAGCCCTGGGCTCCGTAACAAGGAGGTTCTGACACGGACGCCCAAATCGCCGCACCGTGCCACGCCTGAGGCGCCGCGCCCGTTTCAAGGTCGAAGGCTTTGCGAGACTACCAAATCCACCGTTGATCATCGTAACTACGGTGACGGCGGCGCCGAAAATCCCATTGCATGTTAACCGACGTAGAGCCCCGCGGCCGACTAGGAGGCGACGGTCAGAGGTCCGTTCCGAGGAGGACGATACTTTCGGCGGCGGCTGCGGCGCGCAGTTCGCGATCCAAGGTGGCGAGCGGAAGGCTCCGCCGGCAGGCAAGCTCCAGATACGCGGCGGCATAGAGTGTAAGGCCGTGGCGGCCCGCCAGCCGAGCCGTCGCACCCCAGGCCTGTCGATCCGTCTCCGGGTCGAGCTTTATCGGCAGTCGCGCCAGGTCGGCCAGAGTGGCGTCCCGAAAAGCGGCGTCATGACGGTTGCGACGTACGCCCATCTCCAACACATTTGCGACTTCCAACCTCCAGAGAGCGGGAACCCAGGCGCCACCGCTTCCGACAACGTTGAACACCGCGCGGACGGCTTCGGTGGTTTCATCACCGTACACCCAAGCCAGGGTCGCCGAACAATCGAGCACTAGGCTCACGGTCGTTCTGCGTCCCGATCCGCCTTAAAGGTGTCCCAAGCGAGTGGAGCGATGCGTTGGTCGCGGGCCCTGGCCCGGATGCGAGCTAGCGCCGCTTCTGCCGCCTCGCGATCGAATATGTCCGCACAGGACGTAAGGCGCGCCACGGGTTTGCCGTGGCGGGTGATGACGACCTCTTCTCCCTTTTCGACCCGGTCCAGCAAGGCGCCCAACGTATTCTTGGCCTCGAAGGCTCCAATCTGCATATGAACCACCATTCAGCCTAGCTTAAGCTAGCTCAACATTGCACCTAAAAACAGGGTCGGCAAACGAAAAATCTGGGCAGCTCGAGGGCAATTTTCCGATAAAAAATTAGGACACACGACAATTTGCAAACTATCACGCAAAAAAATCAACCGCCCAGAATTCAGGCCACCGCACCCCGCGCCAGCAAGCTGGTGACGCTGACGATGCCGGGGCTACGAAGGCGGCGCAGGGCTTCCAGTAACCTGTCCAGCGCGGTCTGAGCGGCGCGCACCGCCCGCCCATCGCCCACCAATCTCAACGTGCCGAACATGCGCCCGGGCATTCACATATTCGTCGCCGACAAGGGCGATTATCACCATATCGCCGAAGGCTTACCGCGGAACCAGCCGTAGCCGGGCTCAGCCGGGAAGCGCGCCATGACCGACACCGAATTCGACCTGGCGCTCAGTCGCCGCAGGTTGCTCGCCGCCGCGGGCATCGGCGGCGGAGCCGTGGTGGCGGCGGGGCTGATCGAAGCCGGATCGGCCCGGGCCGGGACCGCGGCGCGCCCGGCGCTTGATCCGGTGACAACGCCTCCGGTCGCCGGGCTGCATCTGCAGTTCGGTGCAGACGGATCCTCGGAGATGGTGGTGTCCTGGCACACGCTGCAACCGGTCGGCGGCGCCCGCGTCATGCTGGGTAGCCTCGACGGCCGGCTCGAGCGGACGGTGGAGGCCAGGGAAGTCCGGTACACCGACGCCAAGTCCGGCCAGGTCGTCTACGCCCATCACGCCAGGATCGGCGGGTTGCGGGCCGATAGCGCCTATCTCTACGGCGCGATCCACGACGGGGCCGAGCCGGAATTCGCGACGTTCCGCACCGCCCCGCGCGGCCGCGCGGCGTTCACTTTCACCAGTTTCGGGGATCAGGGCACACCGACCCTTGGCAGAGCGGGCGCCGCGGGCGGGCCAGCGTTCGTGAACGACAATCTGGGCTCACCGGCGGCGGGTGACACCACGATGGGCGTGGAGCGGGTGCGGCCGTTGTTCCACCTGTTCAACGGCGATCTCTGCTACGCCAATCTGGCCCAGGACAGAGTGCGGACCTGGTGGGATTTCTGGGCGAACAACAGCCGCAGCGCCCGGGGGCGTCCGTGGATGCCGTCGCCCGGCAACCATGAGAACGAGTTGGGCAATGGGCCGATCGGCTATCAGGCCTATCAGACCTATTTCTGCGTGCCCGAAGCGGCCGGCCAGACGGATCTCACGCGGGGGCTGTGGTACGCCTTCACCGCCGGTTCGGTGCGCGTGATCAGCATCGCCAACGACGATGTCACCTATCAGGACGGCGGGAATTCCTATGTCCGGGGCTATTCGGCCGGGGCGCAGAAGGCCTGGCTGGAAAGGGAACTCGCCGCCACGCGCCGGGACACCAGTATCGACTGGATCGTGGTGTGCATGCACCAGGTGGCGATCTCGACCGCCGACAACACCAATGGCGCCGACCTGGGGATTCGCGAGGAATGGGCGCCCCTGTTCGACCGATACGGCGTCGATCTGGTGGTGTGCGGGCACGAGCACCATTACGAGCGTTCGCACCCGATCCGCGGCTGTGAACCCACCGCCGTCACCCGCACGCCGATCGCCGTGGCGACCGCCACCGACCTGATCGACACCAGCCAGGGCACGGTCCACATGGTGATCGGCGGCGGCGGCACATCCCGCCCGTCGAACCAGCTATTCCTCAACCCGCCGCGATGCCGGGTAATCACCTCGGTCGGCGATCCTGATCCGAAGACGGGCAAGCGTCCGCCGGTCTATGTGGAAGAGCACGCACCCTGGTCGGCGGTACGCAACGCCGCGCATGCCTATGGGTTCGCGGCGTTCAGCGTCGATCCGGGCTCGCATCGCGGCGGCGACACCAGGATCACCGTCACCTATTATGACGTATTGGGTCCTGACGGTCGGCTGGCGCCGTTCGAGACCTTTACGCTGCGCCGTCCCCGCCGCGACTGACGGGAACGTTCGCCTTCCGGGGGCTAGTCGCGTGGTCCCGGTTTCAATCCGTCAAGCCAGGCGATCAGGTCGGCGACGACCTGGTCGCGGTCGATCTCGTTGAACATCTCGTGCCGTCCG
>JAYTXV010000309.1:0-7254 GCA_043742805.1 Caulobacteraceae bacterium
CTGTCGGTATGTTCACTTGTCACGGGCGGGAAGGTTGACGACAGTCGATGCCAACGTCCGGTCCGCCCGCGCCGAAGGAAACTCCACGCCTTGAATCAACAGACCCTGACCGCGCCGCCCGCCACGCTGTCGCTTGCGCGCTGTCTCACCTTCTCGCTGGCCAATCTGCCCATCGCAGCCCTGAGTATCGCCGTCTTCGTCTATCTGCCTCCCTATTTCGCCGGCCATCTGGGCGTCGGCATGGCCATGGTCGGGGCTGTGTGGATGGGCGTCCGGCTGCTGGACATACCCATCGATGTCCTGCTCGCCGTCTTCATGGACCGCACCCGCACCCGGATCGGCCGCTACCGTTTCTGGATGATTGTCGGAGCGCCCATTCTAATGCTGGCGCTCTATAAGCTGTTCATGGCGCCGCCGGGATTTGGCGCCGCCTATCTGATCACCTGGCTACTGGTGATGTATCTGGGGAACTCAATCCTGTACCTGTCGATGTCGGCCTGGGGCGCGACCTTGACGACCCAGTACCACGACCGCTCGCGCTTGTTTGGCCTGCTCACGGCCGTGGGCGTTGGTGGTGCGCTGATTGTCCTGCTGATCCCAATCCTGGGTCAATCCTTCGGCCGCTCCAACGCCCAGAGCGTTCAGGCGATGGGTTGGTTTCTGGTCGGATTGATCCCGGTCACGGTCGGCCTCGCCGCCGCGCTCACGCCCGAGCGGACGGCCAAAGACACCGGCGGCCCAAAATTCGTGATCGGCGACTATGTTCAGGTGCTCCTGAAACCGGATCTGCTTCGGCTGTTCCTCGCCCAGATGGCCCTCACCCTGGGGCCGGGTTGGATGAGCGCGCTATATCTGTTCTTCTTCACCGACGCTCGGCGCTTCACGGTGCAGCAGGCGTCGATCCTGCTAGCCGTCTACATAATGTCGGGCATACCGGGCGCGCTGGGCACGACGGCCCTGGCCCGGCGGATTGGCAAACACCGCACCCTGATGGTGACGACCACGGCCTTTTCGCTCGGCCTGTTCTCGATATTCGTCACACCCAAGGGCAATCTTCTCGCCGCCTTGCCGACGATGATCTGGTTAGGCGCCATGGCGTCGGGTTTCGGCCTGATGATCCAGGCCATGCTGGCCGATGTCGGCGATGAAGTCCGTCTCAACCAGGGCAAGGAACGCATCAGCCTGCTCTACGCGGTCAACGCCCTGGCCACGAAGATCGCCGCCGCCTTCTCTATCGGCCTGACTTTCCCACTGCTCGAACGGCTGGGCTACAATCCCGCTGAGCACGCGGTGAACAGTCCAGCGGCGATCCACAACCTCACCGTCGCGTTCGTCGCCGGACCGATTGTTTTCGTGATGCTCGGCGGAATCTGCATGATCGGATGGCGCCTGGACGCCCGGCGTCAAGGACAGATCCGCCAGGCCCTGGACGCGCGCGACGCCAAGCTCGGACTCGCCGGAGAACTGCTATAGCGACCCTCGAGATGATCGATCCCGTTCTTTCGCCCCTGGTCGGGGCTTCGGCCGGCGCACTGAGGACTAAACCATGATCGATCTGCAATCGATACTCGAAGAAGGTGTCGCCGCCGGAAACGCCCCGGGCTTTTCGGCGGCGGTGATAACCCGAGATGGCGCGCGCCTGGCCGCCACCGCGGGCGTCCGGGGCGCCGGCGATCCCTCCCCCGTCACGGACAACACCCTGTTCTGGATCGCCTCCTGCACCAAAGCGATCACCAGCGTCGCGGCGTTGCAACTGGTGGAGCGAGGCCTGCTACGCCTCGACACGCCGGTGGGCGAGATGCTGCCCAGCCTCGCGTCGCCGGAGGTCCTGACCGGTTTCAATAACGCAGGCGCGCCGATCCTGCGCTCCGCGACAACGCCGATCACCCTCCGCCACCTCCTCACCCATACGTCGGGCCTCGGCTATGATTTCTGCTGCGAGGACCTGGCTAAATATCTTTCCGTCACAGGCAAGAGACTAGCGGGGGCGACGGATCCGGAAATCCCCGTGATGTTCGAGCCAGGCGCGGCCTGGCTCTATGGCATCGGCATCGACTGGGTCGGCCGCCTGGTGGCGACGGCCAGCGGCCAAACCTTGGACGCCTATTTCGTCGAGCACATTTTTACGCCCCTTGGGATGGCTGACACCACCTTCTTTCCCAACGCCGACCAGCAATCGCGCCAGTCAACGGTCCATCAAAAATTGCCGGATGGAAGCTTTGCCGCGATTCCGTTCGGCATGCCGGGCGAACCGCACTTCATGATGGGCGGCGGCGGACTGTATTCCACGGCCGCCGACTATCTGAAGTTCCTGGGCGCAATAGTCGCGGGCGGCGCCCCCCTGCTGAAGCCCGAGACCTTCACCTTGATGATGACCAATCAAGTGGGCGACTTCGACGCCGGGGCGCTAAAATCGGCTCAGCCGACCCTGAGCCTGGACTTCGAGCCGCTCCCGGGGGTGACAAGACGCTGGGGTCTGGCGGGACTGGTCAACACCGATCCCGTGCCCGGGGGCCGCTCGGCTGGAAGCCTTGCCTGGGCCGGACTGGCCAATTGTTACTACTGGGCCGACCCAGTGACGGGAGCGGCCGGAATAGTCCTTGCGCAATTGTTTCCGTTCGGAGATCCCGGCGTCCTGGCAACCTTCGAGGCGGTCGAACGAGCGGTCTATGTGTGATCGGTCATGAGGTTATCGCCCGTGAGGAATTTTTGACCGACCGCCACTGAACCCCTCGCCGCGCGTTGATATTGGTGACCATACGCCCAGTGCTCCAATGCAAAGGACTAGCACGCCTCTGTTTGTTTAATCTGGGTGCTACACTATTGATTGTATTGCAATTTTAACTCAATTCAAAGCGTAGCTTTCGATTGGGTCACTGCACTCGGTGTGCGGCGCAGCTTTTCCAGTTTGGTCGGCGGAGATTTCCATGGTGGACTCAATGGCACGCCCGACGGACGGTCAGGCCAGACGGGTTCTGGTTCTTCAGGGCGGCGGCGCCCTGGGGTCCTATCAGGCAGGGGTCTATGAAGGCCTCGCCGAGCAGGGCGCCCGGCCGCAATGGGTGGCGGGCATCTCCATTGGCGCGATCAACGCCGCCCTGATCGCCGGCAATGCGCCGGACCGACAGGTCGACCGCCTGAGGGAATTCTGGAAACTGGTTTCCGATGGCCCACAGGCCCCGACCTGGGGTATTTCGGGCAGCACGCGGGGGATGGTCAGCCAGTTCAACGCGGCCGGCGCCCTGGTGTTCGGGGTGGCGGGCTTCTTCAAGCCCCGGTTTCCTCCGCCCCAGCTACAGCCCCCCGGCGACCCGGCGGCCTTGAGCTACTATGACACCGCGCCCCTGAAAGCGACGCTGGAGCGGCTGGTCGATTTCGACCGGATCAACGCCAGAGAAACTCGGTTGAGTGTCGGCGCCGTCAATATCCGCACGGGCAATTTTGCCTATTTTGACAACCACCATCATTTGATCAGGGCGGAGCATGTCATGGCTTCGGGGGCGTTGCCCCCTGGGCTGCCGCCGATCGAAATCGACGGCGAACACTATTGGGACGGCGGCCTCGTGTCGAACACGCCGCTAGAATATGTACTTGACGAAAAGACCAGAGACGATCTGCTGATCTTCCAGGTGGATCTGTTCCCCGCTCGGGGGCCGATGCCCAGAACTCTTGACGAGGCGGCGGAACGCGAAATGGACATACGCTATTCCAGCCGCACCCGCCTGAACACCGATCGCGCCCGCTGTGACCACCGGCTCAAACGCGTGGCGCTGCAACTGATCGAGAGCCTGCCTCCAGAGATTGCCCGGAGTGAGACAGCGAGGCGGCTGGCCGAACTGGTCGACGAGAACGCCATCACCGTCGTACAGTTGATCTACCGCCGCCGGGCCTATGAAAGCCGTTCCAAGGACTTCGAATTTTCCCGGGCCACCATGCTTGAACACTGGGCCTCCGGTCTGACGGCCGTGAATCGCAGCTTCGGGCGCCGCAAGTCGATGATGAAACCCGCCGCCGGGACTAGCTTCCAGACCTTCGACGAAGACAAACACGATCGGGAGTGTGTGCCATGACCTTGAGCTCCAGAACCGCCGTCATCACTGGATCCACCAGCGGCATCGGCCTTGCCATCGCCCGCGCCCTCGCCAGGGCAGGCGCCAACGTGGTGATCAACGGCTTTGGCGAGCTGGAGGACATCGAGACGGAACGCGCCGCGATCGAGACCGAATTCGGCGTCAAGGCGCGCTATTGCGCCGCCGACATGACCAAGCCAGCCGAAATCGCCACGATGATCACCGACGCCGAAGCCGCGTTCGGGTCCGTGGACATCCTGGTCAATAACGCCGGCGTGCAGTTCGTCTCGCCGGTTGAGGATTTCCCGGTTGAAAAATGGGACCAGATCATTGCCATCAACATGTCCGCGGCGTTCCACGCCATGCGCGCCACCGTGCCGGGCATGAAGCGGCGCGGCTGGGGGCGGATCGTTTCAACCGCCTCGGCCCACTCCAAGGTCGCCTCGCCTTTCAAGTCCGCCTATGTGACCGCCAAACACGGGCTCGACGGCTTGACCAAGACAGTCGCATTAGAGGTCGCCACCCATGGGGTGACGGTCAATTGCATTAGCCCCGGCTATGTCTGGACACCCCTGGTCGAGAATCAGATTCCCGAAACCATGCAAGCCAGAGGCCTGACTCGCGATCAGGTGATCAATGACGTGCTGCTCGAAGCCCAGCCGACCAAGCAGTTCGTGACCCCCGAGGAAGTCGCCGCCTTCGTCGTCTTTCTGTGCTCCGACGCGGCGAAACAGATCACCGGCGCCAACCTATCCATTGACGGGGGATGGACGGCGGGCTGATCGCTCCGCGACCCAGACCCTCCCGAGCTTCTCCCCGCAGTCGGTAGTCCGGACGGCGGGCCGCCGCCTGCCTGCCTGCCATTTATTTGAGGTGTCGCGGTCCGAGCGGCGTCTTCCCCTGGGTCATACCGGTTCCGATGAAAGCCGTGGGATTTCAACGACCGCCAAAGGGCGGGGCCCCGGAATTGCATGTTTTGATCGGCAGCCTTGCGCCGTCGCGCTGTGTCGAAATGACACATAGTATAATCCCAATTATAACCCCACCGTAAGACGTTTGTATAACAGATGATAACGTTTAGTTGCTAATTTTTACACGCGTTTTGTTAATAAGTGGATATAAATTGTTCGAGTATAGGTGGCGTAAATGAATCGTTTGGTCGCTGGAGCTGCGATAATAGGCTTGGCTTCGGCGCCAGTGGCGGCATCTCTGATAACCGGCGCGGTTCCGGGACTCGGGAGCCTGGCCGCCTCGCCGCCGTCCATGACAGCGAATGACGGGTCGAGATTCCTTACTCAGGCCACGTTTGGCCCAACTGACAGTTCAATTGGCGCCGTCCAAGCAGCAGGTATCCCGGGTTGGATAAGCCAACAGGAGGCGCTGGCGCCGTCTCAGTCCAGCGTCAGCTTCCTGCAAAGCCGGCTAGCCGCGCTTAACGCCGTCAACCCGAACGTAAAACTCAAGCCATGGGATTTCTACGATAGCTTCTGGAAGTCATCAATCACGGCGCCGGACCAGCTTCGCCAAAGAGTGAAGCTAGCTCTATCCGAGATATTCGTAATTTCGTTCTCGGCGCCCGGTATGGACCCCCTCAGTGTGGGTTCATACTATGATATGCTAGGAAATAACGCCTTCGGCAACTACCGAACCCTTCTTGAACAGGTAACTCTTCATCCAATGATGGGGAATTATCTGAATATGCTCGGGAGCACAAAGGCCGACCCCACCACAGGTGAACATGCCGACGAAAATTTCGGCCGCGAAGTTCAGCAGTTGATGTCCATCGGACTCTATCAATTAAACCAAGATGGTTCTCTACAGACAGATGCGACCGGCGCGCCGATTCCCACCTATACTATCAGCGACATTCAAGGTCTTGCGAAAGTGTTTACGGGATTTAGCTGGTACACCACGAAAACTGCTGGAAACGGTAGCGGCACCTATTACCTAGGTCAGCAAAAAGATAATAGCTGGGCCACCAAATCCATGGTTGCCTACCCAGATTTTCATTCCACGGAAGCCAAGTCCTTTTTGGGGACGACGATTCCCGCGTCCACGACGTCTGATCCGACAGGCGATCTCAAGATCGCGCTCGATACAATCTTCAATCACCCCAATGTCGGACCCTTCATCGGCAAGCAACTCATCCAGCGGCTTGTCACCAGCAACCCAAGTCCAGCTTACATTTCGCGCGTGGCGGGTGTCTTCAACAATAACGGCGCCGGGGTCAGGGGCGATCTTGGCGCGGTAGTGAAGGCCATCCTGACAGACCCCGAAGCTCGCGATCCCACCGCCGTCTCAAACCCAACCTTCGGTAAGCTGCGAGAACCAGTGGTTCGCCTGGCCAACTGGGCCCGGGCCTTCAAGGCCAGATCCTACACCGGATGGTGGCTGATCGGCGACACCAGCGCCCCCGACGCCCTTCGCCAGGCCGCTATGAATTCACCCACCGTCTTCAACTTCTGGCGCCCCGGCTATTCGCCGCCGGGCACGGCGCTCGCGGCGCAGGGCCTGGTCGCGCCTGAGTTCCAGGTTGTGGATGAGGTCTCGGTAGCCGGCTACCTCAATGTCATGCTGGATGCGATCGGCACCGGCATCGGGCCTCATCCGAGCAGCACGACGGTGGGGGATGTTTTTTCGACCTACGCCACTGAAGTCGCCCTCGCCCGGGACTCGGGAAAACTGGCCGCCCGGATGAACTTGTTGCTGCTCTACGGCCAGATGTCTCCGGGCCTGCGAACCCGCATCATCAACGCCGTCAACGCCGTCGTCATACCGACCCCGCCCGCGACAACGGCGCAGGTCAACGCGGCCCTGACCAACCGAGCCGAACTGGCGGTTTTCATGACCACGGCATCCCCCGAATATCTGGCCCAGAGGTGAGCCACTCATGACTCCGAGCAGCATCGATCGACGCCGTTTCCTCCGCATCGGGGGTGCTTTATCGGTCCTCGGGGCGGGAGCGCCTTTTGCCTTGCAACTGGCGGCATCGGGGGCCGCCGCCGCCGCCACCGCAACTGACTACAAAGCCATAGTTTGCGTATTCATGGTCGGCGGCAACGACGGCGCCAATACGGTGCTGGCGACCGACAGCGATTCCTGGGATCGATATTTCACTACCCGCAACACCGGGGTCAGTCCGATTGCGTTGATGCCGGCGGGCGTCGCGTCAACCCCAGTAGGG
>JAYTXV010000310.1:0-3309 GCA_043742805.1 Caulobacteraceae bacterium
GAGAACCCGGCCACCCGGGCAATCAGACCCAGCACCACCGCCACGAACAGGATCGAGGCGGCGTAAACGCACCCGACCAGGGCCGCCAGCCTGACCAGCGAACCCACGCCATACTGGCCGATGGTGAAGGCCATGGCCCCGAAGGCGCCGATCGGCGCCGCCCGCACCACGATGCGGATGATGGCGAAGAACAGGGCGCCGATCTTTTCCAGCGCCGGGGCCAGGGTCGCGCCGCCGGCCCGCTCCATGGCGGCCATGGCGAAGCCGGCCAGTATGGCCAGCAGTAATACCTGGAGAATGTCGCCGGCCGCGAAGGCCGAGACGAAGGTGTCGGGAATCAGATGCAGCAGGTAGTCGGGGACCGACGCCATCTGCTTGGCCTGAGTGACGTAGGCGCCAACTGCCTTCGCATCCAGTAATGCGGGATTGACGTTGAACCCGGCGCCCGGCTTGAACACCAGCCCGACTCCAAGGCCGACGATCAGGGCGAGGGTCGAGACCGCCTCGAAATAGATCAACGCCCGGCCGCCGACCCGGCCCACGGTCTTCAGGTCGCTCATCCTGGCGATCCCGCCGGCCACGGTGCAGAAGATTATCGGGGCGATCAGCATCTTGATCAGCCGCACGAAAGCGTCGCCTAGGGGCTTCAACGCCACGCCAAGATGCGGCTGGAAGGCGCCCAGGATGATGCCGAGCGCGATGGCGATCAGCACCTGGATATAAAGAGATTTCAAAAACCGCATCGCCGCCCCTCGCCGCTGACCCCTCTGGCCGTTGCCCAGGCCGCGCCCGGCCCGTATTAGGGGCCATACGTCTCGTTAGCTCAGCAGGATAGAGCACCGGTTTCCTAAACCGGGGGTCAGAGGTTCGAGTCCTCTACGAGACGCCATGGCCGATCAGTAGCATTTGCCGCGTTTGCGATCTTCCTCCGAGCAACTGTCCGGCTCGTCGGCGAGGAAGCCCAACACATCGACAACCACCGTAGGACGCTCCGACTGGCTGGAACTCGAGCTGGCCACGGCTTGAGCGGCCTGGGCGGCGGCGGCCGACGCGGCGTTTCCACTCGATTGGACCCCCAGATTGGCCGCCGCCGGGCTCTGATCGCCGCTGACCGCCCCCTGTGCCTGGATGGCGTTGGCATTGGCGACCTGGAAGGCGGCAATGAAAACGTTACCGGCCGACCGGACCCCCGCATCGCCGGCGTCGACCGTGCCGCGCGGCGCGATCAGGTAGACATCCGGCGCCTGCCCGGTCTTGTCGGGCTGGAAGGCTCCGATGCCCGCTCCGGACACGGCCCCGGAGGCGTCGACGGTGCTGAAGGCATTCTCGTCGATCCGAACGACGACCGGAGGGATGTCCGTTCCGGTGCGCGGACCCTGGCCGGCGTTCACATCGGCATTGGAAGACCATATGGCGATATCACCGCCCGCTTCGCTGAACGCCCGGCTCTGGTTCAGCAGGAAGTTGCCGTCGGTGAAGGCATTGATCGAGCCTCCCTGAAGCGTGAGCACGCCTTCGAAGGCGACCGGAATGGCGGTAATCGCGGCGGCAAACGGTGAACTGGGCAGGCCGCCGCTATTCAGTCGACCGCCATCGTAGACCCTACGCGAGGCCTGTGCCGAGGTGCTGACCGTCGAACCGGCTAGGACACGGCCGCCCGGACCCAGGATCATGATGTCGCCTCCCTGGTCAGTCTGGATCGTGGCCAGCCGAAGGTCGAGATCGCCCGTGGCCACGGTCGTCGAAGCGCCCGCCGGGCCGCCGGCAAGGCTGTTCTGCGTATAGCCATAGGCGCCGGGAAACAGCGTGTTCACCACCTGATAGCCCCGGGAATACTTCAGATAGGACCCGCTGTTGGGGACTGAGGTCTGAATCAATTCATTGAAATAGACGTCCTTGAGCAGGAATTCCCGTTGGGTAAGGTTGGGCAGGCTAAGGAAGGCGCTATAGGCCTGCTGATATGTTACATTCTCGGTTCCATAGGCCGCCCGCAGCTTGTCGCCTTCGTTCAGCAGTAGCCAGGGGATCAGAGGCAGTTTCCGGTCCGACAATTGGGGTAGATAGATCAGCGCCTCGGCGAACGTGGTCGAGTGGCCTTTCTCAAGGCTTAGCGCATATTGGACCAGGGCCGGGGCGTTCGAGCCCGGGGCTGCCACCCCAGCGCTGGTATCGTAGCGATTGACGATATCGGGCGCGACGGAGGTGATCCAATCGACCAGCGAGAGACCGTAGATCGGCTTGGCGCGGTCGGCGCCGGGCGCGCCGTTGGCGTCGGTGGTTTGCAGGAACTCGTAGCCTTGCAGATTGGCGACATTGGCCGGATCGAGATAGGTGGCGATCAGCCCCTGGAAGTTTTGTCCCTTGGCGACGCCGAATTCCGTGAAGATGTCGGCGCTCTGAGACGGCAGCCAGGGATTGCGCAGATTGCCGACGGTGATGATGCCCCCGCCGTAGGTCAGGACACCGGTCGCCGTGTCTCCAGTGCCGTTCGTCGCGAAGCCGTTGGTCACCGCTGAGTTCAGGAACGGTCCCGCATCCCGGCCCGCCTCCAAGAACAGGGCGCCCGGACCGCCCAGCACGAAGGTGTCGCCCTGGACGGCCGCCAGCACGGTTCCGAAATGTCGTGGATTGACGCCGGTCACCGGAGCCGCGAGCTTGGTCGTCGCGGTGATATCGCGTCCGGCGGTGATGCGTGTCACATCGCTCGCGGCCAAATTCTGACCGAAGAACACCATGTTGGTGATGTCGCGGCCGGCCTGGATGCGGGTCTGCTTGGACAGCGACAGGATCGCGCCGTCGATGTTCCCGCCCGCGACGATCCGGTTGGGCGTGGCGTCTCCGGCGTGGGTCGGACTTGAATTGTGCAGTTGCCGCAGCACTACGTCGGTAGTGTTCGGCAGGACCGCCGGAAAGACGAAAGTCAAGCCGGCGGCAACGCCACTGGCATCCAGGGCGAAACTCGAAAAGGCGCCGGGCAGCAGGCTGGGATCGCTGTCCAGCTGAGCAATGGTTGCCGCGGCGATGTCGCCGCCGGCGAGCAGGCTCAGAGTTCCCGTGGCGTCGGGATATAACAGCACGTCGGCGGAAGAGGCGGAAACGCTGAGCTTGTCTGTCATAGAGACCGCCGACAGGGATCCGGGAAGCACCGCCGATATCGCGCCGCCGGACGCGGCGGAGCCATCGGTGAGCAGCTCATTGCCGGTGTTGTTGATGGTAACCGATCTGTCGGCGAGGATGGAAATGCCAGAACCGGCTGAATATAAGCCCACCGCGTTGACCCCGCTCGAATGGACCCCTAGCGAACCGACG
>JAYTXV010000311.1:0-5874 GCA_043742805.1 Caulobacteraceae bacterium
AGTGCTCGAGGGGCTGAAGGATGGCCTGTCGGGCGCGACGCCGGTTGTCAGTGAGGAACAGATGCGCGCCGCCATGGCCCAACTTCAGGCCGAGGCGCAGACCAAGGCGGCCGGCCAGGCAGCGAAGGCCGCGGAGGCCAATGCGGCGCGGGGCGCTGCGTTCCTCGCCGCCAATGGCACGAAGCCGGGCGTGACGACGCTACCCAGCGGTCTGCAGTATGAGATTTTGAAAGCCGGAACGGGTCCGATCCCCAAGATCACCGACACCGTAAGCTGCCAATATCGCGGCACGCTGATCGATGGGACGGAGTTCGACAGCAGCTACAAACGCGGAGAGCCGGCGAGCTTCGCCGTCATGGGCGTGATCAAGGGCTGGACCGAGGCGTTGCAAAAGATGCCGGTGGGTTCGAAGTGGCGGCTGGCTGTTCCCTCGGCCCTGGCTTACGGCGACCGCGGCGCCGGCGCCGAGATCGGTCCGGGCGCTGTGCTGGTGTTCGAGGTCGAACTGCTCGCCATCGAACCGAAGACCTGAGACGGTGCGGGGCAGCCGCGGAGCGCGGCGGGGTCCGGCCAAAGAGGCGTTCCTCTTGCCGGCTCGCCTCGTTGATGGCCAGATCAGATGATCCGACCGCTGCGGCCGCGGTTGACGAGGCTGAGCACCACCATAACCCCAAAAATGAGCAACATGACCTTGGCGGTAAGTGCCGCCACTCCGGCCAGGGCGAAGAATCCGAGTGCCCCAGCGACAATTGCCAGTACGGCGAAAATAAGCGCCCAACTCAGCATGGAGGGAAGTCCCTTTGAGGTTGTGAAGCGAGGCGGTCGTTCGCCTGCGCGTCGAAAACGAACAGGGGGCGTAGGGGTTCCCGACGTGGGGTTGTTGACCGCCGCCGCACGGCGTCCGCACGGCCTCAACCGGGAGAGAATTTCGCTGGGTTCAGGAACTTCGATTCCTGGGTGACGATCATTTCGACGATCTTGGGGATGTAGGCCAGCCAGGTCGCATCGGAGAACAGGGCCGCGCGGCGCCTTTGCCGATCCGCCAGGTCATAATAGGCCCACAGGTGGATCACCTGGTTCACATCGCCTGTCTCGCTCGAGTAATAGCCCAGCAGCCGTCCGAGGATGCGGGTCTGGGTGGCTAGGCCCTCGGCTTCGTAGAGCTTGAGGTAGGGGCCGACCTGGCCGGGTTTGAGCGTATAGGTGCGCATTTCGACGATCATCAGAGGCGTCCTCCACGGCGATCTTCGCCACGCGCGCTCTTACAGCCGCAAGTCATCGACGCCTTCAAGAGCTTGTGCGAGTTTGTGGCGCGAGCGCTGACGGGGTTTCGCATCGGCTCGAAGGGGAAACATCATGCTCGACACGGTTCAGCTCGGCAGAAACAGCGGCCTGAAGGTTTCGCGCCTGTGCCTCGGCACGATGAATTTCGGCGAGCCGGGGCGCGGCCACCAGGGCGACTGGACCCTGGGGCCCGACGACGCCCGGCCGTTGTTCAAGGCGGCAATCGAGCAGGGGCTGTTCTATTTCGACTGCGCCGATATTTATGGGGTGGGCGCCAGCGAAACGGTGGTGGGCGCCCTTCTCCGCGACCTGCTGCCGCGCGACGAATATGTGCTGGCCACAAAGATTTCCTTTCCAATGGGTCGCAACCCCAACCAGGGCGGTCTGTCGCGCAAGCACGTGATCGAGGGTGTGGACGCCAGTCTTCGCCGGCTCGGAGTCGACTATGTCGATCATCTGGTCATTCACCGCCATCCGCATGGCATCCCAGGCTATGAGGGCACGCCGATTGAGGAGACCATGGAGGCGCTGCACGATGTCGTGAAGGCGGGGAAGGTTCTCTACCTGGGCGCCTCGTCAATGTTCGCGTGGCAATTCGCGGAGCTACAACTGACGGCGAAGATGAACCGCTGGACCAGGTTCGTCTCCATGCAGAACCACTATAACCTCGTCTATCGCGAGGAAGAGCGAGAAATGATCCCCTACTGCCAGTCGAGCGGCGCGGCGATGACGCCCTGGTCGCCGCTGGCCCGGGGAATCTTGGCCGGCGCTTATCAGGGCGGCTTTGGCGGCGGTGCCACGGCAAGATCAAAGGGCCGCGACAGGATTCGCACCGAGGGTCTCTACCATGGCGAGGCCGTGTTCGACATCGCCGCCCGGGTGATCGAGACCGCCGAGAAATACGGCAAGACTCCGGCGCAGATCGCCCTGGCTTGGCTGCTGTCGAAGTCGGCCGTCACCGCCCCGATCGTCGGCGTGTCGAAAGTAGAGCAGCTCGAACAACTCGTTGCGGCGACCAAAATCACTCTCGAACCCGCCGATATCGCTTATCTCGAGGCGCTTTATCAGCCGGTACAAAATCTGCTGTCGATCGGCGGGAGCTGACGGCGGACGGTTCTCTTTTCGTTCTTTCTCGGTTAGGCTGATCGTCATGGAAGAGGCGGTCGTTCGTAAGATCATCCACGTCGATATGGACGCCTTCTATGCGTCGGTCGAACAGCGGGACGATCCGAGCCTGAAGGGTAGGCCGGTGGCCGTTGGCCATCCTGAACGACGCGGTGTGGTGGCGGCGGCCAGCTATGAGGCGCGCAAGTTCGGCGTGCGGTCGGCCCTGCCCTCGACAACGGCGCTGCGCAAATGCCCGGAACTTGTATTCAGGCCCCCCCGGTTCGACGTCTACAAGGCGGTGTCACGGCAGATCCATGGGATTTTCGCCGACTACACGCCGCTAGTCGAGCCTCTGTCGCTGGACGAGGCCTATCTGGATGTAACCGAAAACCGGCGTGGAATCCCGACCGCCTCCGCCACGGCCAAGGAAATCCGTACACGGATTTTCGAGGAAACCGGTCTGACCGCGTCCGCTGGTGTCTCCTACAACAAGTTCATCGCCAAGCTGGCTTCGGACTTCCGCAAGCCTAATGGCCAGTATGTCGTCACCCCGGCCATGGGCGAGGCGTTCGTCGAGGCGTTGCCGGTGACGCGGTTTCACGGCGTCGGACCGGTCACCGCCGACAGGATGAAGCGGCTGGGTATCGAGACCGGCGCCGACCTGCGCCGACAATCGCTGGCGTTCCTGTGTCATCACTTTGGCAAGTCGGGATCCTGGTACTTCGACATCGCGCGAGCCCAGGACGATCGCCCGGTCCGGCCCGACCGCGAGCGCAAGTCGTCGGGCTCCGAGACCACATTCTCCGAAGACCTGATCGACCTTGCCGCCATCGAGGCGGGCGTCACCGCGATGGCCGACGATGTCTGGGACTGGTGCGAGAGAACCGGCGGCCGGGGTCGCACCGTGACCGTTAAGATCAAATGGGCCGACTTCCAGCAATCGACCCGCACCCGGTCGCAGGCCTATGTCGACAGCCGTGATGACCTGAGAGCAGCCGCCCTGACTCTGATCCGGTCGGTGTTCCCCCCGCGAAAAGGCGTCCGACTGGTCGGCGTGACCGTGTCGAACTTCCACGGCGTGGGAGCCGAACGAGACGCCAGCCATGCGTCGGTGGCGGAGACCGGCGGCCTGTTCGACGGCCCCCTGTCCGCGCGGCCGAGCGCGTAGCCAGTCGAGCGCCGCTACATGCCGCCAGCGACGATCACGGTCTGGCCGGTGATGAAACTTCCGGCCTTCGACGCCAGCAACAGGGCCACGGCGGCGACATCCTCGGGCGTGCCAAGTCGCTGAACCGCCAGGCCCCACTCCCGGGCGATGCGGTCGTAGTCGTCCTGGGTTCTCAGATTCAACGGCCCCGTCAGGGCCTCGGTGACGATCGGACCCGGAGCGATGCCATTGACGCGGATGTGGGGCGCCAGGTCGTGCGCCAGAGCGACGGTAAGGTTGTTGAGGGCGGCCTTGGAGGCGATATAGCCGGCGCTGCCGCCGACGGGCTTGTACGCCATGATCGACGATAGGTTGATGATCGCCCCGCCGGCGGTCATCCGCGGCGCCGCGGCCTGGGTCATCAACAACACGCTGGTCAGATTGACGTCGAGTTGGCGCCGGAACACTTCGGCGGGAATGTCCATCGCTCCCTGCACCGTAGCGGCGTCACCCAGCCCGCCGACGTTGTTGACCAGGATGGTCAGCTTGCCGAGCGCGGCGAGGGTCGCGTCCACGATCCGTCGCGGCGCGCCGTCCGCGGTGACGTCCATCGGGATGGCCACGCAGCGCCGCCCCATCGCCTCGATCTCGGCCTTGACCGCCTTCAGGGAGACTTCCGACCGCGCGACGATGGCCAGATCCGCCCCCGCCTCGGCGAAGCCCCGGGCGATCCCCGCGCCGATGCCGGCTCCGGCGCCGGTGACCAGGGCGACATCGCCGTCTAGGCGGAAACGATCAAGCAGGCTCATGATCCTAGTTTAGCGCCCAGAGCCATGATTCCCAAACACCGGCGCGGGTCATATCCGTGACGTGGCAGCCGCGCCGTGCGCGCGCCAGCGGTGGCCTGGATCGTCTGGACCGGTATCGGCGCCGGATCAGCGGCGTCATCGCCCCGGTCAGGCGGAAACTCCACTTATCCAGCCGTCCAGATTCCCTAGGCCGGCTCTCTGCGCGGGCGCGTGCGGAAGACCGGCGCAGGGTGGACCGCGTCTGGATTTCAGGCGGAATGGATCGCCACTCGCGCGACGCGCCGCCTCGACCTACGATCGCCGAATGAACCGTTCCCCGATCTCAAGCGGTGACCGCGTCGCCGGCGAGCCCTTTGCGTCTCGCTCGACGGTGTGGGGCGCCCATGGCGCCGCCGCCACCGCCCACCCCCTGGCCACGCTGATCGCAATCGACCTCATGCGGGCGGGCGGTTCGGCCGTCGATGCCGCGATCGGGGCCAATATCGCCCTCGGCTTTCTCGAGCCCATCGCCTGCGGGCTCGGCGGCGACGCTTTCGCCATGGTCTGGGACCCAGCCGTCGGAAAACTCACCGGGTTGAACGGATCGGGCCGTTCGCCGTGGAGTCTCAGCCTGGAGACCCACAGGCAGCGGGCGCGCAAAGGCCATATCCGCGCCGTCGGCGCGGTCACGGTATCGGTTCCCGGCGCGGTCGATGCCTGGTGGGCCCTGCACCAGCGTTACGGTCGCCTGCCGTGGAAGGACCTGTTCGCCCCGGCCATCGCCCTGGCTGGGGAGGGGGCGCCGGTCGCGCAGACGGTGGCTCACTACCTGGCTGTGTCGATCAAGGACTTTTTGCGGCCCGGTCGCGGCCTCGAGGAGACGGAAAACCTGCGGGCCGTGTTTGCTCCGGGCGGTGTTACCCCGACCGAGGGAGAGATGTTCGCCAATCCGGCGCTGGCCAACACCCTGCGAATCCTCGCCGAGGGCGGGCGGGACGCCTTCTACGACGGCGAGATCGCCACCGCGATCGAGGCCTATTTCCGACGCATCGGGGGTTGGATGGACCGGGCCGATCTGGCGGCCCATCGGACGGAGTGGGTCGAACCCCGGTCGACCACCTATCGCGGCGTCGAGGTCTGGGCCCTGCCACCCAATAGCCAGGGTCTGACCACCCTCCAGATCCTCAATATACTGGAAAACTTCGACATCGCCGGAGCCGGCTTCCAGACCGCCGCCAGCCTTCACTTGCAGATCGAGGCCAAGCGCCTGGCCTTCGAGGATCGCGCCCGGCGGTTCACCGATCCAGCCTTCGCCGAAATCCCGCTCGACTGGCTGATTTCCAAGGCCTACGGGGCGCGGCGCGCCGCTCTGATCCGACCCGACCGGGTGCTGGAGACGGTATTTCCCGGCGAAGCGCCCGGGCATGGCGACACCACCTACCTGTGCGCCGCCGACTCCAGCGGCATGATGGTCTCCTTGATCCAGTCGAACTTCAGGGGCATGGGCTCCGGCCTGTGCCCCGACGGTCTGGGATTCATGTTCCAAAA